>JALWRY010000405.1 GCA_027080445.1 Thiohalobacter sp.
CGCATCAACTCCATACGGCTTATGTCACCTTGCACGTCGGCGCCGGCACCTTCCAGCCGGTGCGGGTCGATGATCTCGACGCGCATATCATGCACGCCGAGCAGGTGACGGTTGATGCCGCTGTGTGCGAAGCGGTTGAGCAGACGCGTGCGCGTGGGGGGCGGGTGGTGGCTGTCGGGACCACGGTGGTGCGCAGCCTTGAGAGTGCCGTCAGGGACGGGGTACTCAGGCCTTTCCGTGGCGATACCCGCCTGTTCATTACCCCGGGTTACACCTTCAGCGCCGTGGATGCGATGCTGACCAATTTTCACTTGCCGGAGTCAACCTTGCTGATGCTGGTGTGCGCCTTTGCCGGGTTTGAGCCGGTGATGGCCGCCTACCGTCACGCGGTTGCCGAACACTACCGGTTTTTCAGTTATGGCGATGCCATGTTTTTACGCTTATGCAATACCAGCTCATAAACAAGGACGGCCGCGCCCGCCGTGGCCGCCTCACTTTCCAGCGGGGTGTCGTTGAAACACCGGCATTTATGCCGGTGGGTACCTACGGCACGGTAAAAGGCATGCGCCCGGAGCAGGTGGCGGAGTCCGGCGCCCAGATTCTGCTGGGTAATACGTTTCACCTCATGCTGCGTCCGGGGACGGACATTATCCGCGCCCAAGGGGACCTGCATGACTTTATGCACTGGCAGGGGCCGATTCTGACCGACTCGGGCGGTTTTCAGGTGTTCAGCCTGGGCGAAATGCGCAAAATTACCGAGCAGGGGGTGGAATTCCGTTCCCCGGTCAACGGCGACAAGGTGTTCCTCGGGCCGGAACAATCCATGCAGGTCCAGCGCGCACTGGGCGCCGATATCGTGATGATCTTCGACGAGTGCACACCATACCCCGCCAGCGTCGAGCAGGCGTGCGATTCCATGCAACTGTCACTGCGCTGGGCGCAACGCAGCCGTGAAGCGCACGGGGATTCCACGGCGGCACTGTTCGGGATTGTGCAGGGGGGCATGTACCCGGACCTGCGGCTGGAATCCCTGCACGGGCTGACAGGTATCGGCTTTGACGGCTATGCCATCGGTGGTCTGTCGGTGGGTGAGCCGCACGAGGAACGTATTCGGGTACTTGATACGCTGGATCCGGTACTGCCCGCTGATGCGCCGCGCTACCTGATGGGCGTGGGAACGCCGGAAGACATCGTTGAGGCGGTGCGGCGCGGTGTGGATATGTTCGATTGTGTCATGCCCACCCGCAACGCCCGCAATGGCCACCTGTTTACCTCGGAAGGGGTATTACGGCTGCGCAATGCAAGATTCCGTGAAGATACCGGGCCGCTGGACCCGGATTGTGACTGCTATACCTGCCGGAATTACAGCCGTGCCTATCTCTACCACCTGGACAAGTGCAACGAAATTCTGGGTTCTCACCTCAATACGGTACATAACCTGCGCTACTATCAGCGCCTGATGGCCGGTCTGCGCGATGCGATCGAGACGGGCCGGCTGGATGCCTTCATCACCGATTTTTATACGAAAAGAGGCCAATCCGCGCCGCCTGTGCCATAATGGCGCGCTCAAATTTGCCGTACCCGAAAACAGAACACACAGGTATTCAACTATGAGCTTTTTTATCAGCGACGCACTGGCCGCCGCCGCCCCGGCCCAGCAGGCCGATCCTGTCATGCAGTTTTTGCCCCTGCTGCTGATTTTTGTGGTGTTCTATTTCCTGCTGATTCGCCCGCAGAGCAAGCGCGCCAAGGAACAGAAAGCCATGATCGAGGCGCTGTCCAAGGGTGACGAGGTCGTGACCAACGGGGGCCTGCTGGGACGGATCACCCAGGTGGACGAGAATTTTGTCACCCTGAAGGTGGCTGACAACGTCGAGGTCAAGGTGCAGCGTCAGGCTATTGCCAACCTGATGCCCAAGGGCACCACCAAGACATCCTGATATCACCCTGAAACAAGGTTTGTTCCTGTCATGAATCAATACCCGGCCTGGAAATATCTGCTGCTTGTCGTCGTGATGATCGTTGGCGCCCTGTACGCGTTGCCGAACCTTTACGAATCAGATCCTTCTGTGCAAGTGTCCACCACACGTGGCGGAAAGATCGACGAGAGTGTGGAGGCCCGGATCAAAACCCGCCTGTCAGAGAAAAATATCGCCTACAAGGCTGTCGAAAAGAATGATCCCAGCCGTCTGCTGGTGCGCTTCAGTAACACGGAAGACCAGCTGGCGGCCGCCGACTTCATCAAGGATACGCTGGGCGATAAATACGTTGTCGCACTCAACCTGGCGCCCTCCACGCCGCACTGGCTGCAGTCACTCGGCGCCCTGCCCATGTACCTTGGACTGGACTTGCGCGGTGGTGTGCACTTCCTGATGGAAGTGGATATGGATGCGGCCCTGCAGAAAGCGCTTGAGCGTTATGCTTCCGATTTGCGTACGGTGCTACGCAAAAAGGGCAAGGTGCGTTACCTCAGCATCCGTCCACAAGGTGACAAGCTGGTGGTGAAATTCCGCAATGCGGCCGATCGGGAGAAAGGCCGCGAGTTGATTCACAGTGAGTATCGCGATCTCGTCCTTAAGGACGTTGATGAGGGCAAGACATTTATTCTCGAGGCCAGTGTGAGCAAGAAAGAGCTTCGCGAAATTCGCAAGCTTGCACTGGAGCAGAATATTACCACCCTGCGTAACCGCGTGAATGAACTGGGTGTGGCCGAGCCGGTGATTCAGCAGCAGGGTGACCGGCGCGTCGTGGTTCAGTTGCCGGGGGTCCAGGACACGGTGGCGGCCAAGCGTATTATCGGTGCGACAGCGACACTGGAATACCGTGCGGTGGATACAGAGCATGATGTCAACGATGCCGTCAATGGCCGGGTGCCGGCCGGGTCGAAGCTGTACAAGGACCGCAATGGGCGTTACTACCTGTTAAAGAACCGTGTCATTGTCACGGGCGACCAGATTATCAATGCCCGTTCAGGTTTCGATAGCCAGGGCGGCCAGCCGCAGGTGACGGTCACGCTGGACGGCAAAGGCGCGCACAAGATGCTCGAATTTACCAAGGAGAATGTTGGCAAGCCGATGGCCGTGGTATTCATCGAGAACAAGTCCACCACACGCATGGTGAACGGTAAACGGGTGGTGAAGAACCGCAAGGTCGAGGAAATCATCAGTGTCGCCACGATCCGTGATGTGTTCAGTAAACGCTTCCAGACGACCGGCCTGGACAGTCCCCAGGAAGCCCACGAACTGGCCTTGCTGCTGCGTTCCGGCGCGCTGGCCGCACCCATACGCATCATTGAGGAACGCACCATCGGCCCGAGCCTGGGTGCGGACAATATCAAGCAGGGTTTCGAGTCGGTGGTCATCGGTTTTATCCTGGTGCTGATATTCATGGCCCTGTACTACAAGGTTTTCGGCCTGGTAGCCGACCTGGCGCTGGCCATGAACCTGGTGCTTATCGTGGCTATCCTGTCGATGTTGCAGGCAACGCTGACCATGCCGGGTATCGCCGGTATCGTGTTGACCGTGGGTATGGCGGTGGATGCCAACGTGCTTATCTTTGAACGTATCCGCGAGGAGCTGCGTAACGGCAACACGCCGCAGGCCAGTATTCACGCCGGCTATGCGAAAGCCTTTTCCACTATCGCCGATGCCAACATTACTACCCTGATTGCCGCGGTTGTGCTGTTCAGCTTCGGTAGCGGTCCGGTCAAGGGTTTTGCCGTGACATTGTCCGTCGGTATCCTGACATCCATGTTTACCGCCATCATGGGTACGCGCGCGGTGATTAACCTGGCATACGGTGGCCGTCGCCTGCAGCGACTGCCCGTCTGATTTCAAAGGAACAAGGTCATGCGATTTCTTTCCAGTTCGACGCAGATCGACTTCATGGGCAAGCGCAAGCTCGCCATGGGTTTTTCGACACTGCTGATTCTGATTTCACTGGGTTCACTGTTTACGCGGGGATTGAATTTCGGTATCGATTTCACCGGCGGCACCATTATCGAGGTGGCCTACCCGGACCGGGCGGATCTGGGGCGGTTGCGTGAAGTGCTTACTGATGCAGGCTTTCCCGATGCCCAGGTACAGTACTTCGGTACATCACGGGATGTATTGATCCGAATCGCCCCGCAGGAAGGACGTGATCGCGCAACGCTGAGTGACGAGGTATTGCAAGCCCTGCACGCAGCCGATTCAGCTGTTGAGAAACGTCGGGTGGAGTTTGTCGGTCCGCAGGTTGGTGAGGAACTGACCGAACAGGGCGGGCTGGCCATGCTGTATGCACTGATTGGCATTCTGATTTATGTCACCCTGCGTTTCGAATACCGTTTTTCGCTTGGCGCGGTCGGTGCGCTGGTACACGATGTGATTATCACCCTGGGTGTATTTTCACTGGCGCACGTAGAGTTTGATTTGACGGTGCTGGCGGCGTTGCTGGCGGTGATCGGTTATTCGCTGAACGATACCATTGTGGTGTTCGACCGTATTCGTGAGAATTTCCGTCGCATGCGCAAGGGTACGCCGGAGAGCATCATGAACGCCTCCATCAACCAGACCCTGTCGCGTACCCTGATGACATCGGGAACGACCATGCTGGTTCTGCTGGCGCTGTTTTTTATCGGCGGCGAGATTATCCATTCCTTCGCCCTGGCGCTGATTGTCGGCGTGTTTGTCGGTACCTACTCGTCGATTTTTGTCGCGGGCGCGGCAGCGTTGGAACTGGGGGTCAGCAAGGCGGATCTGATGCCGGTGGCCAAGGAAGGTGCGGAAGCGGATAACCGCCCCTGATCAATCCTGTAAAGACTAGCGCGCCTTGCGCACCTCGTCGAAGGGGTCGCTTTCGTCGCTCTTCGGCATGATCTTGTTGCACACGGTGCTGTTGCGTCGTTTGCACTTGTCGTCATCCGCGCCACGGATCGTGATGGCCGCCCAGACGGATGCGATACCCCACATGCCTACGCCCAGCAGTACCGTACTCAGGCTTGGCCCCATCAGGTTGGTAGGCCCGCCCAGCAAGCCGTAGATGATGCTGGTGATGCTGGCCAGCCAGAACACGCCAATCGGTGCGGCGCAACAACCGGCGCAGCCAAACCTGCAGGCAGCAAACGGGGGGATCAACAGAGTGAGTACGGCTCGTTTCATACGCGCGTTCCGGTGCGTTCACAATACACACTGTCGTGTATAGCACATATCCGGACAAGGGGTAAAGTGAGGGGGTTCTGATTTATGCATTCCCCGTCATTCCGGCGCATTAATCAGGTTTGTCCGGAAAGCGCAGAATACGCGCCTTTTTCAGGGCGGGTGTCTCCGTTCGTAATACCAGGCTGCGGGCGCGCTCATGTGCGGCCTGTGTACCTTTGACGGGTAGACTGTCAGGGGTGGACGTTGAGCTATCCTGCGTCGAAGTGGCTTCCATGCTGCCCAACAGTTTTTCCCCGATCAGCTGTAATGCCTTATCGCTTAACTTCATCATACGGGAATCTGAAAGCTGTCCTGTTGTACAGTTTTGTTGTCTTTTATGCTGCACAGGTACACCTGCGCCACTAAACCATGTAACGGCAAAAGGGGGCGATTCCTGAATCCCGGGCGGAGCGTTGTCGGCGTTTTGTGACCGGTTCAGCTTTTCAGTGGATCGGTGAGGTGGGGATGAATTTCACGCAGTATGGCCGGAAACAGCTTGGGTGCTGCCGCGACGATATGGCCGGTCTCGAGATGTGAATGTCCACCCGCCAGGTCGCCCACCAGTCCGCCGGCTTCACGTACCAGCAGTATGCCTGCAGCGATATCCCACGGGTTCAGGCCGATCTCCCAGAAGCCGTCGAAGCGTCCGGCGGCGACATAGGCCAGGTCCAGTGCTGCAGAGCCGGGGCGGCGGATACCGGCTACCCGGGTGATCAGGGCGCGGAACATACCGAGGTAGGCATCGAGGTGTTGCATATCCTTGTAGGGGAAGCCTGTACCGAGCAGTGCATCCTCCAGCCCTTTCTGTTGGCTGACGCGGATACGGCGGTTATCCAGGAAGGCGCCGCTGCCCCGGCTCGCGGTAAACAGTTCCTGGCGCATGGGGTCGTAGATAACGGCCTGTTCGAGCTTCCCCTTGTGCCGGAGTGCGATGGAAACCGCGAACTGGGGATTACTGTGCAGGAAATTGGTGGTGCCATCCAGGGGATCGATGATCCACTCGTAATCGTCATTACCCTGTTGCCGGCCGCTTTCTTCGGCCAGTATGCCGTGGTCCGGGTAGGCCTTGCGAATAATGGCGATGATCTCGTCTTCCGCCTGGCGATCCACTTCGGAAACGAAATCGTTGCGGTCCTTGCGGGTGACGGTCAGCTGCTCGAGCCGGTTCAGGTGTTTGACGATGATGTCGCCGGCGTTGCGTGCGGCAGTCACCGCAATATTCAGCATGGGATTCATCATAATCAGGGTTACCGGCTCAGGACGTCAAACAGCGGAGCATTGTACCGGGTTGTCGGCAGGCTGTGAATCGCGGTGGCCATGTATTATCCTTGTGGAAAACTATCGCAGGTGCAGCCTTTATCAGCTCGCCAGATTATTGGCGCGCTGCGTGTGTAATCGCCTGTCGAATCGGCTGCTGCGGCTGGATGTCTGTTGCGGTACCTTCCAGCTTGCCCCGGAAACCTTTATGGACGGGCGTCAAGTACCCATGGAATTTTAGCGCCGGCCTGCGATTGGCTCGATATTCCGTGATTTTCAACACAGACTGACAAGGAAGTAACATGCTAATACTGACACGCCGGGTTGGCGAGACCCTCATTATCGCCGGCCATATCACCGTGACCGTACTGGGCGTTAAGGGGAATCAAGTTCGCCTGGGTACGAATGCCCCGAAAGGCATGCCCGTCCATCGCGAGGAAATTCATAAAAAAATACTTCAGGAATCGCTGGAACAGGGCTCGGCCGGGACAAGCCCGGCATGCCCTGAAGCCACAGCCGATGAAGCCCCGGACGAAGCCGAAAAACCCTGCATCGTCTGATCGTTCGGGAACACGACGGGTTGTTGCGGGTCACAAACCACCGTACCGGTACAAAAGTCGGTGCAAATCCACGGAAGAATAATAGACCATGTTAGCGAACAAAACACTCTTGCTGGTTGATGACAATGCGATGCTCAGGGGGATTTTCAGCCATACGCTGCAAAGCGTCGGCATCGAAGTGGTGCAGGCCGAATCCGCCCTGCATGCCCTGGAAATGCTCGCCTCCGGCCTGTGCATCGATGCCGTGATTACGGATAACATCATGCCCGGCATGTACGGCCTCCAGTTGGCCGAACGGCTTGGCGGTAAGTATCCCTTATTGTTGATCAGTGGCGATGACCTGTCAGATACCGTCCGCCAGAAGGCGGAGGTCACGCACTTTCAGCGGAAACCCTTGACGCCGCCCGAGCTGCTGGACTGCGTCAAACGTCTTTTCAAATCATCGCAGTCGTAGACTGTCATGCTGATTCAAGGAGGTATTTCATGGACTCGAAGTGCATTCGAGAACTGCTGGGGAACAATGTACGCCAATTGCGTGAGGCCTTAGGGTATTCCCAGGAGGTTCTTGCAAAATTAACCGGGCTGAACCGATCCTATATCGGCAGCATAGAACGTTGTGAACACAATGTGGGCATAGACAATATCGATAAAATCGCACGCGGTCTAAATGCCCCGGTCAGCCGGCTTTTTCTCGATGCCAGGGAAACAGGGAAAACCGCAAAAAACACGGTCGCCAGAACGAAACCGCACGAGACACGCACAACGGTCGTCCGGGCGGGCCAGTTCAAGACGCTACTGGAACAGTGCTACCAACATACGCCGCGTCCGGACCTGGTCATGATTTATCTGGAGCGCTGCGGGGCAAAATTTATCGACTGAATTTCCGGTTGAGTCTGGCGCCGGGTACCCTTAAAATCTTCGCGCCAAGCAGTTCGATCTACAGGGATCATACGTATCGAACTAACAAAAAATGAACAACACGAAACATCAAGGAGTCATACATGCTCATGTCACGCTACAAACATTGGGGAAAATTACTCGGTATCGCAACGCTCCTGGCTATTCTGTCAGGCTGCGCTGCAACACAGATTGCTATATCAAAGCGCCATCTGGACGTCGAGACCAAAACCAGTACAGCCATTTTTGTTGATGAGGTTCCGAGGGCCAAGAGGACGGTGTACGTCAGTGTACGTAGCGGCGTCATGGAGTTTGACCGTCGCGCCTTCAAGCGTTTTATCAAGGAACAGTTCGCCCAGTCTGACGAGGGCTATACCGTTGTGGATGACCCGGACGCCGCACACTTCACCATGAGCGTCTATGTCCTGAATTTGGAGAAAGCCAGCCCCACCGCCGCGGAATCCGCCCTGAACCAGGGCTATGTCGGTACGATGGTGGCCGGTGCGGCCGCTGGCGCGGTGATCAGCCGTAACCGTAACCCTTATGCAGGCGCTGCAGCTGGCGGGCTACTCGCCGCCGGGATATCGACCATTGCCAATGCAGCGGTCAAGGATGTGACCTATATGCTGGTGGCCGACGTGCAGATCAAGGAAAAGACCCGTCAGGGTGTAATCGTACGCAAGGACACAAAAATCAACACCAGGGTCTCTGATGACGGCACTAGCACGCAACAAGTCTCGGAAGCATTAGGTCGCAAAGAATATCGTACTCGTATCGTAACCACGGCCAATAAAGTCAATCTGAAACTGGCCGAAGCGCAAGACCTCATGTTCAAAAAAACCGCCTATGCCATGGCGGGATTTTTCTGACCCCTTAGCGCAGAGACCGCCTGAAACAGATTACGCTTTCAGACACGCCCTGTTTCAGCGCTCTGCACTTTACTTATCGGCCAACCCAACGCCGATTATTTGCCCGGTATCCTGCTTGACCGGGCTTTTTTTTGCGTCACTGTTTCCTGCAAACGATGCACGCCATATAAGCCACTCACCCATCCTTGGATAACAGTTAGTCTATACAACCCTGTGGTTCCGGCAGCCCTGCGATCCGTGAACCCTGGCGTGAAGGGCCATCCGGGAAAAGGCTGTACAAATAGGCCTCACGGCTTTTTTCCTTCCCAAGCTTTTTCGCCATGTGTTTGCGCAAGAGCCTCACCATCGGCGTCAAACCATATTCAAAATAGAACTGACGCATAAACCGGATAACTTCCCAGTGCTCGTCCGTCAGGGTGATGCCTTCCTTTTTCGCCATGAATGCAGCGACTTCCTCATTCCATTGCGCGGCATCCAGCAGGTTGCCATGGAAGGACACCCGGAATGTTTCGCCATCCTGCTCAAACTGGTCAATGAAATGTTTGACATCGCGTGGTGTCGGGGGGGTGTCAGTGGAACGGATAGCGGGTGCAGGACGGTCAATTTCCGCATCGAGCAACGGCATTGGCAGACCGGCAATCAGTGTGCCCTGGGTCAGGAGACCGCCGGGAAACAGCGGATTGAGCCAGTCATCCGTCGCTTTCTCGTCGCCAAGCCTTTCCTTGACCTGCTTGACCAGCAGTTTTCGGATCGGAGAAATATTGAACGCTGCATAAAACTCCCGCATTAAATAAATAATATCCCAGTGGTCTTCCGTCAGATCAACACCCTGCGTGGAGGCCAGATACCGGGCGGCGTCCTCACTCCATTCATGAATATCAGCCAACCTTCCATCGGCCAGTTGTGCAAAACGCGGTTTTTCGATGACATGCACCATTTCTTTCTCCTGCCAGGATTAATTCCATTCAAAATAGCCAGCGATTGGTCAGTACGAAGGCATTTCTCAACGCCACCCCGTACAGGTAGTCAAATCGACATCGAGATAGCAAACTTTAGACGTAAACCGATCAGGCAGTCGCCAAGCGTTGTTGCACGTTGTTTGACGGTAGATGCAGGATGGTGACTCACTTCAAGAGACGGATGCAGCACAGCAAGGACTCAAGCGGTTCACGCCAACAAAGACTAGCGGTGCCGGTGTTGATATTCCTCACGCAGCCGACGGCGTTCCTGTGGGGAAAGTTGTTCGTATTCTCGGCGTTTCTTCTCGATCTCGTGGCGTTTTTCAGGGGGTAGTCGCTGGAAGCGTCTGGCGCCCTCGCGGATACGTTGCTGGCGATCCGGGCCGTAGTCGTTCCAGTGACCGCGGTAATCCCGCAAGGCGGCCTTCTCTTCATCGCTCAGTGATTGCCAGGGAATCTGCCCCCGCGCCGCCAGGTAGATGCGCCCGGGATCGATGGCGGCTGTGGCGGCGCCACTGAACATTACGGCACCGAGGATAATGGCAAGTCCCGTGTTTCGTGTATTACGCATGGTCATGGTCGTCAGCTGGTGGAACCGGTATCGCCTTTATGGTCGGCCAGCCACAGGTAGAAGTCCAGGTTTTCATAGAGTACCGGGGTGGCTTCTTCCGTTGGCGTTTGCGCCAGCCGGGTTGTCTCCGGGGCATCCTGCAGGGCGGGTTTGACCAGTACCACGACAAGCAGCGCCAGTGCTACCGCGATCGCATAGGGTAACCGGCGCGAGCGCCGTGCGGTGGTGTCGAGGGCCAGCTGACGGATACTGTCCAGTTGTCCGGTGGGCGTATCGATCGCCGGTTTGCCGGGGTGCAACTGACCGGACCAGTGGTAGCGTGTTCGACAGGAGGCGCATTGGTTCAGGTGCGCCTCGATTTCCGTCTTCAGCGCCGGTTCATCATCCAGCAGGCCGGCGCGCAGGCGGTCGAGCTGTTCGTCGTCAGGATGTCTGTCATGCATGTTCATGTTCCCATACCTCTGCAAGTGATTTGCGCATGGCGCGCAGGGCGCGGAAATGGTGTTGCTTGATACTGTTCTCGGAGCAGCCCAGGGTTTCGGCAGTTTCACGAATGCTCAGTCCCAGCTGTTCGCGCAGCAGGAAGACCTGTCGCTGTCGTTCCGCCAGTTTCCCCAGGGCGGTCTCGATATGCTGTTTCAACTGACCCTCTGTCGCACCGGCTTCCGGCTGGCTGAAGCCGTCATCGTGTGCCGGTTGCGGCAGGTCGTTTTCCGCCATGTCGGCGTCGTTGTCTTCATGCGAATAAGCCAGCCCGGTCAGTGACAGCAGTTTGCGGGTGGTCTTCCCCAGCAGGCGCTTGCGTCGCTGGTCGTTGATTTTACTGTTGAGCACCGTGCGAAACAGGGCGGGCCATTGTTTTTCCGGTTTGTCCCGGTAGTACTCCACGAAACGCAACATGCTTTCCTGTACGACATCGAGCGAGGCTTCACGCTCCCACAGCGCGCCGTAGGCAACATGGTAGGCCTTGCTTTGCACCCCGGCGAGAAAGTCGCCCAGCAGTGCCTGACCGGACACGGATTTGTATGCAGGGATACCTGCCTCCAGTGGATTCAAGGATACACTCCCCGGTGTCTGGTCAGCATACAGGATCGCCGTGTGCTCAGTAATAGCCGAGTCGTGCATAACCGGCAGGATAGCGTCGATCATCCCTGTCCCCGTGGTCGCGGTAATGATGCCTGTTGTGGTGGTGTTTTCTGTGCCTGTTGTGATGTTCATCATAGTCGTCGTAATCATCATCATCGCGGTAACGCCGGTGATGACCATAATCGCGGTACACCCGTTTTTCCACGTAGGTATCGATATAGGCGCGTGGTCGGCGGTACGGGTTACAGTAGCGGCCGTAGGGCCGATAGTTACTTTCGCGGTAGCTATAGCTGGTGCGGACCGAGGGGTAGCCCGTGGAAATGCTGATACTGAAGCTGCTGTCAGCCTGGCTGGTGGCACTCAGGGTCAGTCCGGACAGGCCAAGTATCAGTGCCGGGATTGTGTGTTTGATCAGGTTCATACTGTCGTCCTCGCAGGTGTCCTGGTAGACGGCTAACGGGGTGGCGGGGAAAAGGTTAACCGGGTTTTTCCACCTCGGCCATGGCCTCCCCGACACGCACCGGCGCTTCGGCGATCAACCCGGGCCGCCAGTGCAGGGCGTCTTTTCCGAACAGCAGGATAACGGTTGATCCCATATTGAAGCGCCCCATCTCCTCGCCACGCTGCAGGGAAATAGCCTTGCCTGTGAAATCCCGGGTTTCGATATGCCGGCGGTGCGGTGGCGTCACCAGCCCGTCCCAGACGGTTTCGATGGCCGCAACGTTGATGGCGCCGACCAGCACCATGGCCATAGGCCCTGCGCAGGTCTCAAAAAGGGCGACCAGGCGCTCGTTACGGGCAAACAGTCGTGGTACGACGCGCGTCGTGTGCGGGGCGACACTGAACAGTCGGCCGGGGATATACCGGGTTTTTTGCAGTTGCCCGGTGAGCGGCATATGCAGCCTGTGGTAGTCGCGTGGTGACAGGTAGACCGTTACAAAACTCCCGTCGCGGAACAGGCGGGCGGTTTCCGTGTCGCCTCCCAGCAGTTCGCAGACGCTAAAGCCGTGGCCCTTGGCCTGGAAGACGGT
>JALWRY010000406.1 GCA_027080445.1 Thiohalobacter sp.
GGTACACCATGGTGCTTGACGATACCCAGCGAACCTCGTCCCTCGAAGGGATCCGGCTGAATCGCGTTGTTGTCCTGTTCAACGGACAGTACATTTTCGAGATTAATCGCAAACAGGCTGTCGCCCACCCAGAAAGTGAAGGCATTCAATGCATCACCCATGCTATGGGTTAGATCTGATACTGCTGCCTGGCTCATACTGGCAATCCTTTATTGGAAGTGTGATCCATCCGGCTATCGGCCGACGCCCCTCCAGGGTTTAGCCAAGGCCACCTGATGGATTTATTCCTCGCATTCTGGCGAATGCCGATATGACGAATTAGTCGGCGGTTTTCTGGCTCCAGTCAAAAACGGCTTCGGCAATACGTCCGCCGGCTGTGTAGGTCAGGGAGTGGCACAGATTCCGTACCAGGCAGATACCACGCCCGGAAAATTTTGCGGGATCTCCGGCATCACATTCTATGATCCCGGTATCGAAGCCGTTCCCGCTGTCTTCAATACAAATCGTCAGGCGCCCGCCCTGTTCACCAGGCACATGGGCCATGCGTATGGCGACAGAGGCGCCATCCAGTGTTTTCAGGCGTTCTTCGCGCAGGCGAAAATATTCTGCACAACCTGATGCATCGCTCTTGATGGACGAATCAAGTTGCAACACACCGTGGTCAAGTGCATTGATATACAGCTCCGTCAGGATAGTAAACAGGTCTTCCCGAAAACGCCCCAGACCCTGGATATGCAACAGCGTCTGGATAAGCAATGGCACAGGATCGACTTCTGACAACGCATTACCTGCCAGTGTTAACTGGTAGGTCCATTTCGTTGCTGGTTTGGCTGATACCAGCGAAGCTCCCGTTTCTTCATGTGTGACATGGTTCTCCAGCCCACAGGGCAATTCAATCAGAGTCAGATCATCAGACTGCGCTGCGTGGCCACGAAATGTCTCCAGATCATTCAGTACAGCCTGGAACAGGCTATGCTCATCCCGATCCGCATGCAGACGTTCGATCAGACGATGGTCGCCATACAATTCCCCCTCGGGATTCTCTGTCTCGGCGACACCGTCTGAATAGGCGATAAGGCTGTCTGAGGGCGAGATAATGATATTTTCCAGGCTGGCATCAAAACTTTTTGTGGGCAATATGCCCAGTGCAAGATGCAGTGAGTTAAACGTATGCCGCACCTTCTTTTCATCATGGTTGAACAACAAAAGGTGTGGCAGACCGCCGTTCCAGACCTGTAACTGCCGGGTTTCACTGTTGAGTTCGATCAGGGCGGCCGCACAAAAAATACCCCGGGGCAGAATCTGGTGCAGCCTGGCGTTGATCTCGGTAACCACCTCGCTGACATGGAAGCCTTTTTTTGTCATGCCATAGAATATCTCGGCGCTCGGCAATGAACCGACCGCTGCCGGTAGTCCATGCCCGGTAAAGTCGCCCAGCATGATACGTATTGCGCCATAGGGGGTGCGTTCGGCCAGCAGCATATCGCCATTGAACACCATCAGTGACGATGCGATGTAATCGATGCCCGCCTCGTCCAGACACCCCAGGTGGGTGATACGTGCGAACAGTTCCCTTGCCTGTTCCTGTTCGCGTTCCTCATGTATCCGCTGTTGCTCAAGCGCAAAATGCTGGTCACGTAATAGCTGGTAGAGACGGCGGTGTTTCAACGCGGCACGCAACCGTGACTGAAGCTCGATAGGCGTCATCGGCTTGACGATAAAGTCATCACCGCCGGCATCGGTGCAACGGGCGATGATCCTTTCATCATCTGATGCCGTTACGAACAGGATTGGCACATGACTATCCTGGCTCTTTTCCTTGATCGCCCTGGCGGCCTCGTAACCATCCATCCCCGGCATATTGACATCCATCAACACCAGGTCAGGACACTCGGCCTCAAATAACGCTACGGCCGAAAGACCATCGGCAGCTTCCAGTAACTCATAGCCAAAGACTGTCAGCTGGGCCTTCATCACCATGCGACTACTGGCATCGTCATCGACGACAAGGATTCGAACGGCGGGCTGCTCGGACACAGTGTTTTCCCTGTTGCTTACTGCAGCTTCATCCCGGCATCCATCAGCACCTTGCCCACGCCCTGCCCCAGCGCCGTACCGAACTTCTTGCTGAAGCGCTCGAACAAATCTTCCTTTGGCGTAAAATCGACAATATCCTCTGCACCGATAACCTCCCGTGCGACATAGCTGGCGCTACCCAGTTCATCGACCAGCCCCAGGTCGATAGCCTGCTCGCCGGTCCAGACATAGCCACTGAACAGGTCAGGCGTTTCTTTCAGGCGGTCGCCGCGCCCGCTACGCACAACATTGATAAATTGTTTGTGAATATCTGACAGCAGGGTTTTGACCTGGGCAATATCGGCTTTCTCGGCTGGTTTAAAGGGGTCCAGAAAGCCCTTGTGTTTGCCGGCGGTAATCAGGCGCCGTTCGACACCCAGTTTTTTCATCGCATCGACAAAGCCGAAACCGTCCATGCGTACACCGATGGAACCGACAATGCTGGCCTTGTCCGCATAGATCTTGTCTGCGGCCGAAGCGACATAGTAGCCCCCCGAGGCGCAGATATCGGAGATCACCACGTAAAACGGGATGTCCGGGTATTTCTTGCGCAGGCGAACGATTTCATCGTTGATGTAACCGGCCTGCACCGGGCTGCCGCCGGGGCTGTTTATGCGCAGGATAACGCCTGCGGTATCTTCATCCTCAAAGGCATCCCGCAGACCGGTAATGATGTTATCGGCACTGGCTGCCTTGTCCGCCGCAATCACGCCCTTGAGTTCGACCAGCGCGGTATGCTGTTTATGCTCCACGGATTTCAGGTCGATGTCGGGCGTGTACAACACCACCAGGCCGACCAGGTAGGCGAAGGTCAGTAACTTGAAGAAAATCCCCCAGCGCCGCGCGCGGCGCTGTTCGGCCAGCGAAGATGTCGCCAGCTGCTGAATCAGCTTGCGCTGCCATTCAGCGGAGTTTTCCTGCGAGGAATCGGTGTCTTGATGTGATGCCATGTTTCTTACCTCAGTCTATAACAGCCAGTGTTTCCTGTTGGGTACTGTCGGGGTCCAGCCAGTGTTGCTCGGCCAGCCAGTCGACCAGTTCCGTAATCGTATCCAGACACACCAACGGCTTGTGTCGGAGCAACCGCTCGCGGGTATG
>JALWRY010000407.1 GCA_027080445.1 Thiohalobacter sp.
GGACCAGTGCCTCGACGTGGGCTACCTGCTTCACGGGTACGTCAACGATGAGCAGGATTTCGTGGTGATTGATGGCATCGGTGAATTCCGACAAGTGGACGTTGGGGATGTGCCTGGTGAACACTATACCCGATGCCAATGTAGCCAGCGCGACGGCTGCCGGTATTAACAGCCAGTACCAACTGGCATGCAGCAGGGCCAATACTGGCAGTGCCAGCAGTGCCACGGTGAACAACACCAGGTTGCCATTCCAGAACAGAAATTCCAGTTTCGCATCCAGGTCATTGCGTTGCCTGGCGGTTGCAGCAGGGAGGTCTTCAAGATCGATGTCCGGCGCAGCGATAACATGTATGCACCGGCGTTCGATACCCTCTGTTTCGAGTTCGGCCACTATGGACCGGGTGTGCATGACATCAGGTAGCAGGAAATAGAGACGCCGTTTCACGATGACCTCCTCGCCAGGAGTCGTTATGCATGGCTGGCTACATTGAGAAGCTTACGTCTATGAGACTAGAGTAGCCTGACGATTAATCAAGCATCACCCATGGCATTACTATGGGAACCCGGGGATGTTCCCGCAACTGAATGACGGGAATTCATCAACTTGCCTGGACGCGGTAAAAATGGTGGGCGATGCTGGATTCGAACCAGCGACCTCCGCCGTGTGAAGGCGGCACTCTAACCAACTGAGCTAATCGCCCGCGAGTCGGGAAAGGGGATTCTAGAGCGGTACAGCAGGCGGGTCAACGCGGACGCGGGGAAATACGGGGAATTCAGGATAAAAAAAGTGGCAGGTCGCGGACTGCGACCTACCACAAGGGGGGAATGCAAGATCAGGATTAGGGGGTATCGCGTTCCAGTTTTAACGCAATCAGCTTATTGGTCGCTGAGTCTTTGAAAGCATGGATATCCACATAGATAGATTCACTATTCACTTTCAAGTCGGTTTCCATCTTTTTGAGGTTGAATTTGTGTTCACCGCCACTGCGGCTATCTTTCATGATTGTTGTGTTTGTTACCTGAATGATTGACCCATCCTGGAGCGTCACGGTGCCTGTATTAACGCCTGTAGTAGTGACATCCATGACAAATCCCTTAGGTTCAAAGTGCTTACTCGCGTCTGCAATATCAGTGTCTTCCAGACTGATCTGTTTGGCAACGAGATCACCGGCCATGTTGAATTGGCCTTCGATCTTGACCATGATGCCCACTGCAAGCGTGGTATTACTGTTATCTTCAAACTCTGTAGCAGTGTCGGTGATGACGTTGGTTCCATCCTGCAGCTGAATGTTATTACCGCTGACTGAAGCGATAATGCCCTGGATTTCCATATCTTCGCCTTCACTGCCCTGCTGCCCCTTTTTACCATCGTCTTCAATGCTGATACTGCTTGCTGTAAGGCTCGGGGGTGTGGTCGTGGTATCCGGGGGCGTATTGCTTTTCACCTCTACATACAGGCCATCGGCGAGTATGAGGTTACCCAGGCTGGCACTACCGTAATTCACGGTCAGGTTACCCAGTGTGAAGGTCGTTGCATTGATATCCAGGTTACTGATGACGCCCTTAGTCTCGATGTCTTTTCCGAAATCTTGCTTGTAACTGGTAAGATCCACAGCCTTTACTTCGATACGCGTGGCGATAGTATTGCCATTGCCATCGCTGTAACCGTTGACCTCGACAATATTGCCAGGTGCGATCATGTCAATGGAGGGGATGGTAGCGACCTTGCTTTCAAACGTAGTATTGGTGTCAACCGTAACAGTATGCCCCATGATTACCATGGTGCCGGTACCACCTGGTGTTGTGATGCTGTTGCTTTGCACGGCGCCTTCAAGTTCATCCCTTACATTGATGCTGACGGCGACGCCGGTCTTACCGTTTGAACTGCCGTTCAGATGGGCGACCATGCCGACTGCCAGGTCATTTTCAGTAGCAGGAACACCATCAATAGTAATATTGGTATTGGCGCTGCTGGTCTGGAACTCGACACCGTTGACAAACACGCTGCCGAAACCGGTGATCGTACCCACTGAGGCTGTTCCGGCTGTACCGCTCGCGCTGCCACCGCCACTACCGCCACCACAGGCCGAAAGTCCGAGGACAATGGCGACTGCGCCGGCGACTTTAGTTAACTGGTTGATATTCATGGTCTACTCCTGTGCTACTTGGGTATCTTGTCGTATTTCCGGAAGGCATATTGCTGTATGTCTCTCCAATAATGGGAATAATATCCCAAAATCTGAGATTGTCAAGGTGGAGCAAGGGTTTATTTGCAAAAATGTGAGCCATATCGCACTAACAGGGTGGCGTGGCGGATGCGGATAAGCATATTTGCTGCACCGGGCTTTGCTACAATGCGCCCTTTTCACAATGAGTTAACGCGTAACCATGACTGTCCGAACCCGTTTTGCCCCCAGTCCGACCGGCTACCTGCACATTGGTGGCGCACGCACGGCGCTGTTTTCCTGGCTGTATGCCCGGCGACACGGCGGCACTTTCGTATTACGCATCGAGGACACGGACCTGGAGCGTTCCACACCGGAATCCGTGCAGGCGATCCTGGATGGCATGGCGTGGCTGGGGCTGGATTACGACGAGGGTCCGTTCTACCAGACACAGCGTTTTGATCGTTATCGTGAGGTGATCCAGCAATTGCTGGATGCGGGCAAGGCCTACAAGTGTTATTGCAGTCGTGAACGACTGGAGGCGTTACGCGCCGAACAAATGGAACAAAAGATCAAGCCGCGTTACGACGGCTGTTGTCGCAATGGCGTCGAACCGCCCGGTGAGGATGCGCCCTACGTGATTCGCTTTCGTAATCCACAGGATGGAGCGGTGGTTGTCGATGACCTGATCCGGGGTCGTGTCACCTTCAGTAACGATGAACTCGATGATCTGATTATTGCGCGTAGCGACGGTTCGCCGACCTATAACCTGACGGTGGTTGTCGATGACAGTGATATGAAGATTACCCATGTCATACGCGGTGACGACCATCTCAACAACACACCACGCCAGATCAATATCCTTCGTGCATTGGGACTCGAACCGCCCATCTATGCACACGTGCCGATGATCCTGGGTTCCGATGGCAAACGCCTGTCCAAGCGGCACGGCGCCGTGAGTGTGTTGCAATACCGCGAGGATGGCTACCTGCCGGAAGCACTTGTGAACTACCTGGTGCGCCTTGGCTGGTCGCACGGTGACCAGGAAATCTTCAGCCGCGAGGAGATGGTTGAGCTGTTTGAACTTGCTGACGTCAACCGCGCCGCTTCGGTTTTCAATCCCGAGAAACTGGCCTGGCTGGATCAACAGTACATCATGCAGGCCGATGTCGAACGCCTGGCGCCATTATTGGCGGAACAACTGGAAAAACGCGGTATCGATGTCAGCCAGGGGCCGGATATACTTGAGGTCACGCGCGCCCAGCACGAGCGTGCGAAGACACTGGACGAGATGGCGCAGATCAGCGAGTTTATCTACCGAGACTTTGACGGTTTCGATCCACAGGCGGCGAAGAAGCACCTGCGCCCTGTGGCGATCGAACCCCTGAAAAAAGTTCGTGCGGCGCTGGAAGCACTCGATGACTGGACGCCGGAGGCCCTGCACCGTGTGGTTCAGGATATCTCCGATGCACTGGAACTCAAGATGGGTAAGGTCGCCCAGCCGTTGCGCGTCGCCGTAGTGGGCCGCGCCGCGTCACCGGGCATTGATATCACGCTGCACCTGGTCGGGCGCGAAGCCTGCCTGCGGCGGATCGACCGGGCACTCGACTTTATGCGCCAGCGCGCCGAGCAGGGATAAGGACAATGAGCGAGGAAACACCGACGAAACCGAACAACTTTATCCGCACTATCATTGATGCCGATATTGCCAGTGGGAAACACCAGGGCCGGGTGGCGACGCGTTTCCCGCCGGAACCCAATGGCTACCTGCATATTGGCCACGCCAAGTCGATCTGCCTGAACTTCGGTATTGCACTCGACTATCATGGAACCTGTAACCTGCGCTTTGATGACACCAACCCGCACAAGGAGAACGCCGGGTTTGTCGAGGCGATTAAATCCGACGTGCGCTGGCTGGGCTACGACTGGGGGGACCGCCTGTTTTATGCCTCGGATTATTTCCAGCGCCTGTACGACTATGCCGTTGAACTGATCAACAAGGGCAAGGCCTACGTCTGTGACCTGACCCCCGAGCAGACCCGCGAATACCGCGGCACCCTGACCGAACCCGGCAGGAACAGTCCTTTCCGGGACCGTTCCGTGGAGGAGAACCTCGACCTGTTTGCGCGCATGCGCGCCGGTGAATTCCAGGATGGTGAGAAAATCCTGCGGGCAAAAATCGATATGGCGGCGTCGAACATGAACCTGCGCGACCCGGCCATCTACCGGATCCGTCACGGCGTGGTGCACCACCAGACCGGGGAGGCCTGGTGTATCTACCCGATGTATGACTTTACCCATTGCCTGTCGGATGCCATCGAAGGCATTACGCATTCCCTGTGTACGCTGGAGTTCGAGGATCACCGCCCGCTGTATGACTGGTTCCTCGATACCCTGGATGTCGAACACCATCCCCAGCAGATCGAGTTTTCGCGCCTGGAACTGGAATACACCATCACCAGCAAGCGTAAACTCACCCAGCTGGTCGACGAAGGTCATGTAGAAGGCTGGGATGACCCGCGCATGCCGACACTGGCTGGCATGCGCCGGCGCGGTTATACGCCGGCCTCGATCCGTGACTTCTGTGATCGCATCGGCGTGACCAAGTCCACCAACAATGTCGAGATGAGCGTGCTGGAAAATTGCGTGCGCGAAGACCTGAACCGATGCGCACCGCGACGGTTGGCCGTCCTGCACCCGCTCAAGGTGGTGCTCGAAAACTACCCGGACGGGCAGGAAGAAATTCTGCAGGCTGCCAACCATCCGCAGGATGAGGCCATGGGAACCCGCGAGATACCCTTTACCCGCGAGCTGTATATCGACCGCGAGGATTTCCTCGAAGTCGCGCCGAATAAAAAGTTCAAACGCCTGGTCAGCGGTGGTGAAGTGCGCCTGCGCAATGCTTACGTGATCCGCTGCGATGAGGTTATCAAGGACGGCAACGGTGAGATCATCGAACTGCGTTGCAGCTACGACCCCGACACCCTGTCGAAAAATCCGGAAGGGCGCAAGGTGAAGGGTGTGATCCACTGGGTATCGGCGCCGCATGCCGTGAAGGCCGAGGTGCGCCTGTATGATCGCCTGTTCAATCAGCCAAACCCGGGCGCTGGCGGGGAGGGCGGGGCGTTTACCGATCACCTCAACCCGGATTCATTGCTGACGCTCACCGACTGTCGCCTCGAGCCGAGCCTGCAGGACGTTGAACCCGGGGCTTTTTTCCAGTTCGAGCGGGAGGGTTACTTCTGCCGTGACCCGGACCGCAGCCACGGCCTGCCGGTGTTCAACCGCACCGTGACCCTGCGTGATTCCTGGGCCAAAATCGAGAAAAAAGGTGGCTGAAAAAATCCACGTCAAAAGCGCCGGATCGCCCGCCTTTTTATTGACAGGACGGGGTCCGTCACGTAAAGTGCGCGCCTTACTTTCCGGGGCTATAGCTCAGCTGGGAGAGCACTTGCATGGCATGCAAGGGGTCGGCGGTTCGATCCCGCCTAGCTCCACCAGATTTACAGGCAGTTTGCCTGATCGTTCGGAAAGTGGCATCCAATGAGGCGCGTCGGCCGTTACACGGTGTACGCCGGAGTGATCCTGATCGCCATCGGGTTGATCGGGGGTTTCACCGCCTTGTTCAGGGATGCTGACAGTCTGGCAGTGAATCTGCTGAACCTGGTTCCACTGGGCTTCGTGCTCCTGTTGACCGGTACAGTGATTTCACAGTTGTCGGGTAAGCCCGGCGGCCAGTAAAAACTGTCCCCATCGTCTAGAGGCCTAGGACATCGCCCTTTCACGGCGGCGACAGGGGTTCGACTCCCCTTGGGGACGCCAATTAAAGCCTCGTGCTTCCAAAAAGCACGAGGCTTTTTAACGCTTTGAGTAGTCTGAATAAAACCCACAGGTTTACATCGCCCGGCAGCGCCCCTGCTTCCTTAATACGCTATTGCAAGGCCCACAGCCAGGCAGGTACAACGTCGATGACCCCGGCATCGGTTTCAATCCGCTCCTTAGTATCGAGGCTCACAATCTTCGCAGCTTTTATTCCGGTTTCCTGCATGGCGGTGGTCAAGGCCCTGACTTCGCGCTTACGGGTTTGTTCATCGCGCAGTTCCAGCGACACCTGGTAGAGTGTTTGGGCATCACGATGATCGGTGGCGATGAAATCGACTTCTAATCCATTTGCAGTCCGGTAGTATTCGATCACCAGTCCTTTCCTTCTCAATTCCATAAATACAAAGTTTTCCAGTAATCGTCCCCGGTCTGATTGCGGTCGATGCAGGAAGGCGTTCGCCAGTCCGGTATCGATGACATAGACCTTGCGTGGATTGACCCGCCTCGTCCTTTCCGAGCGTGAATGAATTGAGACGGGATAGATCAGGTACGCATCTTTTAGATATTCAAAGTAGTCGTGCAGCGTATTCTTGCCGCAAGCCAGACCCTGTGACCTCAGGTCATTATAGAATTTGTTGACACTGAACAGGGTCGCGGGCGTTGCGAGCAGGTGTCGAATGAGTGTGCGCAGTGGCAGGATATTGCCGACCTGATAGCGTTCAACGATGTCGCGCAGGATGACGACGTCAACATACTCCTGCAAAATACGAATACTGTGGTCGTCCGAAACTGTCTGCACTTCCGGGAAACCGCCACTAAGCAAATAACGACGCAGACGATTCTCTAACAGGGCCCGTTTTTTGGTCCCCGGTCGTGATGCAGAAAATCCTTCGATTCCTTCATGCGCCAATGCTTCCCGAAAACTGAAGGGAAACATCTCAGTGCTGAGGGAGCGCCCGCGCAGTGCAGTAGCGATCTCCCGGCTCAGCAGCTTTGCCGAAGATCCGGTGACCGCAATTTGAACCCGCTCAGTATCCACCAGACGTCGCAGCCATACCTCCCAACCGGAAATATTCTGCACTTCATCAAAGAAGAAATAGCAGGTTTGATCCCGGTGCTCGGGGAACAGGCGATAGTAGGTTTCAGTAATTTGACCGAGTTCCGCCGCCGTCATGGGCAGCAGGCGCTCGTCGTCAAAGTTGAGGTAGAGCATGGCTTCTTTGGAAATACCCTGCTCCAGATAATGCTGCATCGTTTGAAACAGAAACCAGGTTTTACCCGTCCTGCGCATCCCGATAACCGCATCAATCTTGCCGGACAGCACGGGTAGCTCTGCTTCGCGGTGAGTTGGAGTGGGTAAGGGGCGTTCGTGGAAATCAGCAATCAGTTGTTCAAGTAAGGCATTCATGCAGTTATCCTGTCTTTATATGAAAGACAGGATAGGCTATATATGGTATTCAATCAAGGAAACTACTGCCTCAGGTGATGAGACCAACGGCAATAAGCCAGATTAAAGCTCGCAGAATCTGATGTTGATTTCTCACGTCATCGGGGTGCTTGTCATCTTCATCTTACTGAAAATAAACAAAAAACAGCTAATGACCCGCAAAACAGGAATAGGTTAGACTCCCCTTGGGGACGCCATTTATCTTGTATATCAATGAGATATGCGCAGGATCGGCGTCGGTCTTTCAAGACCGATTTACAGTCCGACTTCACTAGCTTGTCATACACGTTGCGGAAGCCCACTGGCCGCTATCCTGTGTTTCAGGCAGCCCGGAAATGCCTGATGTCGACTTCCACGCCTGCATTCACGGCAGTGCCAGCTTCGTTTAGCAACTGCCTTGTCACTGCTTCATCGACGTAGGATTCCCCACAGTGCTCACAAACGCGCGCGGGTACGTCCTTGAATACCAGTGTTACGTCATCCCTCTCCAGGGTGACGGTAGTTGTTCCGGCATCAAGTTCACCATGTTTACAAATAACGCATTGCATCATTGCAATCTCCTGTGCCTGAACTCGTGGTCCCATCGCTCGGGGTCGGGTTCAGCGACTACGATATGTATCGGCCGGTTGTCTGACCACCCAAGCACCAGCTTGCTGGGATAGGGTACATCATGTGGGTAACTTTCGATCACCTCGCCAGTTGATAACACCGCACGAACAGTTTCCTCGCTAATCCGGCGCTCAAACATGCGCTTGATTGCATGAGCGCGGTATATCACGGTTCGCTTCCCTTCGGCCATGCGCGTACTTTATCAGTATCCAATATTTTTGGGGAATCCTGATCGTGGGTTTGTTATGGTGCAAGCCGCCGATGCTTTATTATATTATTGATAGTAAAGTGAAAACAGCGAGCGACGCGTAAAACAGGATCGGACGCTATTCAAATTTCTCGGGCCACTTCCTGGCTGTGTGAAACACGCTCAGAATCTGGATCTCTCTGCCTTTAATCCGATATGGCACGATGTAGGGTAGCTTTGGAATAACCAGCTCCAGTGTTCCCCGAACTCTTCCTGATCTACCCAGTCTCGGGTGATCCTCAAGTTGGCTGACGGCGTGCCGTATCGTCTGCGCCGCTTCCCAGGCAGCACGTCGGTTGTCTCTGGCAATATAGTCCTGAATACACTCCAGAGCCCTGGCTGCGGGTTCCGTCCAGATGATTCGCACGTTCAGCTGTCTTTATATTTGTCGAATATCTGTTCAATTTCGGAGTCGCTGGCGAAGCGACCTTCATCCGCAGCCTTTATACCTTCTTTCGTGCGTTCGATCTGCCAGGCGTGTACTTCCAGAAGTTGGTCGATTGCCTGATTAACCAGGTAATTGCGAGACCTGTCCATTTGACTTGCCAGCTTGTCCAGTTGCTTGACTTTCTTGCTGTCCGACCGGACTGTAAATGCTTCGTTACCCATTGTTCGCCTTCCTGTGGTTCATGGTGGTTCACTTGTAATTATAGTTATAGCGCCCCCCCCTTTTCTATTCTTATTGGCTGAGTTCGTGTCGAATGACAATTCACTGACGCAGGCCGGAAAGCTAAGCGACGGGATCTCTGCTGGTGCGAGAGTTCCCTGAATTCATTGGGTTTGTGGTTTTTGGTCAGTGACTGGATTTGAATAAGTATAATAGTTGCTCTATAGTGCAACTATGCAACTAATTACGATCCAACCTGAAACCCTTTTCCAGGCACTGGCTGACGAAACCCGGCTGCGCATCATTCGCCTGCTGGTAGTGGCTGACAAAGAGGCTTGCTTATGTGAACTGGTCGACAGCCTCCAGGAACCCTCGTACAAGCTTTCCCGTCATCTGAAGATCCTGCGCCAGGCGGGCTTGTTGTCGTCCCAAAAGGAAGGGCGCTGGGTCTATCACCGCTTAGTCACAGAACCCTCTTACCTCGAAACCCTGTATGCGACAGTCCAGGCGTTACCAGATGGGGATCAAGTCTATCAAGCAGATCTCGCGCGCTTTACAGAACGCATACGTTTGCGTGAAGGTGGGCGTTGTCGGGTGGGTATCTTGTCCGATGATCTGAAGGTAGAGAACAAATAATGGCCTGCCCGGGTTGTGCCACCGTTGAGGATGGGCAGCCGATGCCACCTCCCTGGCGCAACCCACAGGTAGTCACCTCGGCGATCTCTGGTTTGCTTTTGGCGATCGGTTTTATCGGTGGCAAGTCGGGACTGGCGCCAGTACCGGAAACCGGTCTGTATCTCCTTGCTGTCGTTATCGGTGGCTGGTATTTCGGTCGGGAAGCCATTGAGACCCTGTTCAGGGAATGGCAAATCGGTATCGAGCTGCTGATGGGTATTGCCGCTATCGTCGCCGGTCTCATGGGCCAGTGGGCAGAAGCGGCGATGCTGGTATTTCTTTATTCCATCTCCGAGGCGGCAGAGGGTTATACAGAAGAACGTACCCGCCACGCCATTCGCGCGCTCATGGACCTCGCCCCCAGGACGGCTCTGGTGATGCGCGACGGGAAGGAGACACGGACCCCGGTGGAACAACTTCAGGTCGGTGATCATTTCATCGTTTATCCCGGCGAGGCAGTGGCCACGGATGGTGAAATCGTTGAAGGACGCTCCAGTCTTGACGAGGCGCCGGTGACCGGTGAGTCGGTGCCGGTCGAGAAAACGGTGTGCGATACTGTGTTCGCCGCCAGCCTCAACGGCGAGGGGGTACTCACTGTACGCGCCACTCGAACCAGTGCTGACAACACACTGGCGCGCATCATCCAGCTGGTGGAGAAGGCCCAGGCCAGCAAGGGTCGAAGCCAGCGTTTCATCGAACGTTTTGGACATCGTTATAGCCCGGCGGTACTGGCTGTCGGCATCCTGCTCGCGCTGGTCCCCGCATTAATGGGCCTTGATTGGCAGGAGTGGCTGACACGGGCAACCGTATTTCTGGTTGCCGCCGCGCCTTGTGCGCTGGTGATTTCCATCCCGATAACCCTGGTGGCGGCCATTGGCACGGCGGGCAGAAAAGGTATTCTGATCAAGGGTGGTGTACACCTGGAAAATCTGGCCAGGGTGCGGGTGGTCGCCCTGGACAAAACTGGCACGCTGACCCTGGGGCAACCCCGGGTCACAGGAATTGTGCCACTGAACGGTTATCGTGAGTCAGACGTGCTTGCAACAGCGGCAGCACTTGAGGCCCGTTCCCGGCATCCGCTGGCGCGAGCCGTTCTGGACCGTGCGGCAGAGCAGGGTATCGAGTCTGTGCCCGCCGAAAACTTTCAGTCACTCACCGGTGCCGGCGCCAGTGGCCTGGTACAGGGTAAACAGTATTTCATCGGTAGTCCGGCGCTGTTTGCCGAAAAACAGGTCACATTAACCGATGCTGAGGCGCGCATCGAGGACTTGCAAGCCAGCGGCAACACTGTCGTTGTTATCGGCACCGGGCAGGAGGCCCTCGGCCTTATTGCCATCGCCGACCCATTACGGCCGGAAGCCGCAGAGGCCGTTGCTGATTTGAAGCGGGCCGGGATTCACAAGGTCATCATGTTAACCGGTGACAATCCGCGTACGGCACAAGCCATCGCCGCGCAAGCTGGTATCGATGAAGTGTTTGCAGAACTCAAACCCGAAGACAAGACGCATAAAGTAAAAGAACTGGACCAACAATACGGTCACGTCGCTATGGTGGGTGATGGCGTTAATGATGCGCCGGCACTGGCAGCTGCCTACGTCGGTATCGCCATGGGTGCGGCCGGTACAGATGTCGCCCTGGAAACAGCGGATGTGGCGCTGATGGCTGACGATCTCTCAAGGTTGCCGTACCTCATCCGTTTCAGTTGTCGCAACTGGCGTCTGATCCGCCAGAATCTGGCCTTGTCGGTTACGGTGATCGGTAGTCTGGTCATTGGCGCGGTAGCCGGGATGTTTTCGCTACCTGTCGCTGTACTCGCACACGAGGTGAGTGAGTTTGTTGTCATCGCCAGTGGTTTACGGATGCTGAGGGCCTGAAGGATTTCGCCAGTAGAACTGCAACGGTCACATTTGACCCTGACAAAACCGACGTAGCGGCATTAACTGCGGCGACTTCTGACGCCTGCTATCCGTCGACGGCTAGAAAACCCTGATCACAGATAACGACAGAAAAACGTAAACACACCACCTGCATTCAGCCTGATTCCTTCTCTCCTTCAGACCACAGGTGGCCCCTTCTCAAATAATTTGTCGAAATGACTTGACCTGGAGTTGACTCCAGGCTCTAGGCTTTCTGTCGTTGGGTATTTTTCTGAATCAGTGATTGAACCTGGAGTGCCCTCCAGGTTGTCACAACGTTGGAAGAAGGAAAGCAGCCGTGAGTAGCATGAGTAAACAAAGGGGTCGATTTAACACAAGGGTTTTGGGTGCCGTATTCCTGGCCGGGTTGGTTGCCAGCCCCGTGCAGGCGCACGATCCGGTGTTCAGCATCGGGCCGCATGTCGTTTATAAGGGTGGGCTTGAAATCTCGCCTGAAATTACCCGAAGTAAAAAGGGCAACGCGCGTGACACCGGGTTGAATCTTGAAGTGACGTACGGTCTGACCGGTGACTGGGCGGCCGGTATTGAACTCCCGTACAACGTTAGCAAGGAGGGATCGGACGATGCCTCCGGTATCGGCGATGTCGGGCTGTTCACCAAATACCGCTTCTGGCGCCACGATACGCTCGGTGCTCAGGAAACCGCAGCGGTATTGGCCAGAGTCAAATTCGCCAGCGGCGATGAAAACAAGACACCGCCAGTTGGGTCCGGCAGCACCGATGCCCTCCTGGGGTTGACCTACGGTTATGAGAGCCGCAAGTGGTATCGCTGGGCCAGCGTCCGTTACCGCCGTAATGGCGAAAATGATGACCGGCTGCGCCTTGGCGACAAGCTGTTGGT
>JALWRY010000408.1 GCA_027080445.1 Thiohalobacter sp.
TCTGGTAGCCGGCCAGCACATCCATCAGGTCAGTGTGGCGTTCGTGATACCGACTGAGGTAATTGTTCCACTTGAAATCACGGTCATCACTACCGTTGTCCCAGTAACGTGGCGCCTGTATACCGTACAGCAAGGCGCGATAGTGCAATACCGGCAGGTCGAAACCACCACCATTCCAGGACACCAGCGTCGGCGTGAATTTTTCGATCCCATCGAAAAACCGCTGCACCAGTTCTGCTTCATCGGCATCCGGCTCACCCAGCGACCAGACCCTGATCTTGTCGTTGTGACGCAACACGACCGAAATGGCACAAATGCGATGCAGGTGCAGGGGTAGAAATTCACTGCCGGTCTGCTGCTGGCGTAAATGAAACATCGCCTTGGCCACATCGCCATCACTGAGGTCGTGCAGGTCATAGAGCCTGCGGCCACTCTCGATGTCCGGAATGGTCTCGATATCGAAAACAAAAATATTATTCATACAGGCACGGCTACTTTTGTCGCCAGTTCCCCTTGTTGTCCTGGTACCACCAGCCGGCGGGCGCATTATCGATCCAGCGTCTGGCAAAGATTTTACGGATGTCCGTTTCCCAGCCGGGCTGACCATTGGCGACCGCAATCTCGTGGTACAGCGCATTGCGGTCGTGATTTTCGTTGGCCACCTGCGTTTTTACCGTTTTCCGCTGGCGCAGACCTGCCGCATTGAGATCGCGTACCTGCAACAAGCCGTCCCGGGTCATGCCAATGACACCGCTGGCGTAGAAAGGTTTGAGCCGGGGGAAACGCTTTTCCATCGATGCGCGAATGGCACGGATGGCCGGTGACTGGATATTGATATCACCCGCCGCCTCGGCCGGTCGGACCAGCCATTCCAACAGGGCCACCCAAGCCGGTGCAGTTTCCCGGGAGGACTGGTCCGGCTTTGCGTCGGGTGGAACCGGCTTCGCAGGCTTTGCCTGCCCCGGATCCTTGCCGTAGACATCACGAATAATCTGGTCTGCCGCTTCAACCGCCTGCGCGGTGGGGAAATAGACGTTGATTGTTACGCAGGCGCTGACCAGCAATAACAGTCCCAGTATCGAATTGAATCGGATGGCGCGCATAGGATCGATCCCCTCGTCAGTATCGCATCATTATACGGCCTAACGCGTCAGGGCGGTATCGGGTACCCGCGCCACGATGCCAGACCATCGACAAAACCGGCTTGATCTATATCAAGGACACCCCGCCAGGCCCCATCCAATAATCACCCCTCATACGATTTTCTGTTGCCCGCGGAGGGACTGCGATGAAAACCCCGACTTTCACTACCCGTAATGGACTGCTTGGCCTCACCATAGCCGCCTTGCTGACCGGCCCGGCACTGGCACTGGCGGCCAAAGGCAAACACCCGGCGTCTGAAACAGAGACAAAATATGAGGGTGCGCCATCAGTTGTTGATATTTCCAAAACCAAAGACATGATCACCACCGATGGTCCAGCGATGACCAAGGCCGAGTTTAAACGCGCCAAAGAGATATTCTTCGAGCGTTGCGCCGGCTGCCACGGCGTGCTTCGCAAGGGCGCGACGGGTAAACCCCTGACAACTGACATCACACGCAAGCTTGGCACTGATGCCATAAAAGCCTTTATCACCTACGGGTCTCCCGCCGGCATGCCCAACTGGGGAACCTCCGGTGTGCTGAACAAGGAACAGATCGACCTGATGGCCCGTTACCTCCAGCACGAACCGCCCCAACCGCCCGAATGGGGCATGAAAGAGATGAAGGCCACCTGGAAGGTCAATATACCCCCGGAAAAACGGCCCCGGAAAAAAATGAATCACTACAATATTCAAAACATTTTTTCTGTGACCTTACGTGATGCCGGGCAGATCGCCCTGATTGACGGCGACACCAAGAAAATCATCAACGTCATAAAAACAGGCTATGCCGTACACATTTCGCGCCTGTCGGCGTCCGGCCGCTACCTGTATGTGATTGGCCGTGACGCCAGGGTCAACCTGATTGACCTGTGGATGAAAAAACCTGACACCGTGGCCACCATCAAGGTCGGCATGGAAGCACGCTCGGTCGAAACCTCGAAATACAAGGGTTACATGGACAAGTACGCCATCGCCGGTGATTACTGGCCACCGCAATATGTCATCATGGACGGTCTTACACTGAAACCTGAAAAGGTTGTTTCGACCCGGGGCATGACGGTGGATACCCAGGAGTACCATCCCGAACCACGTGTTGCAGCCATTGTGGCCTCACATGAACATCCCGAGTTTATCGTCAACGTCAAGGAAACCGGTAAGGTTCTGCTGGTCAACTACGAAGACATCAATAACCTTTCGGTAACCACCATACCTGCAGCGCGTTTTCTGCATGATGGCGGCTGGGATTCCACCCACCGTTACTTCCTGACGGCAGCCAACAAGTCCAACAAGATTGCGGTGATCGACTCCAAAGACCGCGACCTGAAGGCCCTGATTGATGTCACGAAGATCCCCCACCCGGGTCGCGGTGCGAACTTCATACACCCGAAATACGGACCGGTCTGGGGCACCAGTGCGCTGGGTAACGACCATGTCACCCTGATCGGCACCGACCCTGTCAATCACCCGAAATACGCCTGGAAGGTAGTGCAGATCCTGAAGGGCCAGGGTGGTGGTTCCCTGTTTATCAAGACCCACCCGAAATCGCATAACCTGTGGGTGGATACACCACTGAATCCTGACAGCAAGATCAGCCAGTCCGTGGCGGTATTCGATATCGATCACCTCGACAAGGGCTTCAGAACCCTGCCAATCGCCAAATGGGCAAATCTCGGTGATGGCCCGAAACGGGTCGTGCAACCGGAGTACAACAAGGCCGGTGACGAAGTGTGGTTCTCGGTATGGAACAGCAAGACCAAGAAGTCGGCCCTGGTGGTTGTCAATGACAAGACCCGCAAACTGAAGACTGTCATCAAGGACAAGCGGCTTGTAACGCCGACCGGCAAGTTCAACGTGTACAACACAGTACATGATATCTATTAACTGAATGGAACGACGGCGGGGAACCGGACCGGTTCCCTGCCCGGTTTCCCCGCCAAAACGGGAGAAAGGCAGTGACAGACAAGGCGATGGTTCATCTGGTAGGCGCGGGTCCGGGAGACCCTGATC
>JALWRY010000409.1 GCA_027080445.1 Thiohalobacter sp.
CGCCGAGATCGCCTTCCCGACATCCACGGTGCATGTGCCGGATGGCGTGAAACTCCATACGCCACTGCCCGAAGGAACGGCGGAATGAGCTTGAGTGACATCGAGGCGGTACGCCGGCACGCCGACCTGCTGTTTGATCGTGATGCCGTGGATGCAGCCTATGACCGCATGGCGGCAGCGATCACCGAAACACTGGCCGGCCGTAACCCGGTCATGCTGTGTGTCATGAGCGGTGGCCTGGTACCGGCCGGTGAGCTGTTTACTCGCCTGGACTTCCCCGTGGAGCTGGATTATGTACACGCGACGCGCTACCAGGGGACGCAGGGTGGCGCGGAGCTGAACTGGATTGCGCGTCCCGCGCATTCCCTCAAGGGACGCAGTGTCCTGGTAGTTGATGATATTCTCGATGAAGGCGTAACGCTGGCGGCCATTCTCGACTTCTGTCGCGAGCAGGGTGCCGGGGCCGTGTATAGCGCAGTGCTGGTAGAGAAACAGCACGATCGCAAGTCGCCTGGTCTCAAGGCGGATTTCATCGGCCTGGGCATCGAGGACCGTTATGTGTTCGGCTGCGGAATGGATTACCACGGCTACTGGCGCAACCTGCCGGCGATCTATGCGGTCGCGGAAAGCCGGTAAGCGCCGCGCATCATGGCGACACTGGGCATTATAGGTGGCACCGGGCTGACGCAGCTCAAAGGCCTGACGATCACGCGCAGTGAAGCGGTGAAAACCCCCTACGGGAAACCCTCGGCGCCACTGGTTCACGGCCGGATCAACGCGGTCGATGTCGTCTTTCTCGCCCGTCATGGTGAGAAACATTCCATTCCGCCGCACCGGGTAAACTACCGCGCCAACCTGTTTGCGTTACGCGAGGCAGGCGTCGAGGATGTTATCGCTGTGGCCGCCGTCGGGGGGATACGCGAAGACATGGCACCCGGTGTGATTGCGCTACCTGAGCAGATCATCGACTACACCTGGGGACGCAAACACACCTTCTTCGAGGATGAGCTCGAAACCGTCACCCACATTGATTTCACTACGCCGTACTGTGAAACCTTGCGAGGCCGACTGCTGGCAGCCTCACAGGCGTGCCATGTTGCGGTCATCGACGGCGGCGTCTACGGGGCCACCCAGGGGCCAAGGCTGGAAACCGCGGCGGAAATCGATCGCATGCAGCGTGACGGTTGTACGCTGGTCGGCATGACCGGCATGCCGGAGGCGGCACTCGCCCGTGAACTCGGGCTGTGTTACGCGAGTTGCGCCGTAGTTGCCAACCGGGCGGCAGGGCGCGGTGATGGCGAAATCAGTATGGAAGACATTGAATCGACCCTGCATAAAGCCATGGGGCAGGTTGGGGTCTTATTGGCCGGTTTTATGAAAATAAATGAATAATTAGCTTAAATAAAAATATTTAGTACATTGTATTATAAACAAAAAATAAAAATTATGTATCCACAAGCTTGATTTATCACTTGCCCGACCCTATATTAGATAACTCTAATAGTTAAGCCTTGACGGGAGGTGATGACAATGTATGGATTGATTCCAGGATTTCCGACAGATGGTGTGGTGACAGTGAACCGAGTGATCCTGAAAGAGGGTTATACGGTGGATGACCTCCAGGAGCGCGTCGCCTACCTGTGTGAAAATGTAAAAACCTACCATTCGGATACCGGCTTTGTTGGCGGCTTCGTTTGCCTCAACAAGGGGCAGGTATCCAATGAAGGTTCGACCATCGGGCAGGCGGTCGAGAGCGAACTGAAAGGCAGGGAAGCGCTGATTGTGACCTTCTGGAACAGCTTCGAGGATCATGAGGCATCGCACCGCAGTGACACCTTCCAGCCGCTGTTTAAAAAGGTGCTGGAACTGTGCGAAAACGGCAACGAGGAAATTGCCTACGAAATGTTGTGGTCCGGCAAGGCCTATGACCACGAGCAGGCGGAAGCGGCTCGCAGGGCCAAGACCGAACACGCGGCATAAGCGGAAACCGGGCTTCGGCCCGGTTTTTTATTCCCTAGTCCAAGCCCAGAACAATACGCCAACACACCTCAAGCTCACTGATTTCCTTCTCGGTAAGTGTTGTCAAGCGGTTGCCGGTGATACGCCGGTTATCGATCGTCCTTGTCTGGTCCAGCATGATGTCAGAATCGCATTCCAGCGCATCACGGGCTATGAGCCGGTAACGCAGAGGCGCGGCTTCATCGATCAACTGTGTTGTCAGTGGCAGTACAGTCGTGCTTGGGTGACCGGCTTCATTCAGCAAATCACTCTGCATGATAAGGCACGGGCGGATTTTCCCCGGCTCTGTACCCCTGGAGGGGTTGAAATTAGCCAGCACAATATCGCCGCGCTTACAGACCATCGGCGTTGGCGTCGTCGAAATCGGTGGCGGCATCACCGGCCTGTTTTCGTGTCTTCAGTGAAGCAATTCGTACCTGTTGCCTGAGTGCTTCACGATCCAGGTGCTGTTGGTAATTACGCACAGCATCCCGGATGATGCGGCTTTTGGTCGTACTCATACGTCTGGCCAGACGGTTCAGTAGCGCATCAAACTCTGCATCGGCCTTGATGGTAACGGTCTTCATTTCAAAACATACTCAATTAGGTAATACGTTTTTAAGTATAGATAATGCTATCCTGTTACGCAAGGTCGCGGCTGGTCACTATCTTTCTCTAAAAACAGGTGAAGAATTTCGGGTGATCGAAATAGTTGTAATTTCCCAAATGTAACTCGCCCGATCTGCTGCCCTGTTACTCTGCGCTAAACTTACCCACCCTCTTTTCCTTAATTCCTGGGACCTTGTCGTAGGTATAGGCGCGGTCTTCGCGGTTGACGGTGCTGTCCACGCCGGTCAGGCGGGACAGGGCGTCATACGTATAGAGGACAGTCCTGCTGTTTACGGCATTGCTGATTTGGGTGATATTGCCGACATTGTCATGCTGGTAACTCAGGTCTTCCACCACTGTGCCATTGGCGCTTTGGTTCTTGAGGCCGATCAAGCGGTTATCCGCATCATAGCGGTAGTCGGTCTGGGCGCCGTTGGAGAGGATACGATTCAACAGGCGTCCGGCGCCATCGTAATGGTAGCTCACCTGCAGGTAGGCCGGGTTGCGCAGGGCCACCAGGCGGTTGCTGCTGTCATACTGGT
>JALWRY010000410.1 GCA_027080445.1 Thiohalobacter sp.
GGACAGGAAGGCGGTCGGGCCGTCAACGCGCGGTTCAGGCAGGCTGTCGAACTTCTCGATTTCCGGGAAAGACACATCGACCACCGCGCCGTGCCTTGCGCGCACTTCGCTGATCATGGCCGGCAGGCGGTGCAGGGTTTGCGGGCCGAACACCAGGTCGACAAACGGCGCGCGCTGGCGAATGGCCTCGCCCTCCTGGCTGGCGACACAGCCGCCGACACCAATCAACAAGTCCGGTCGTTGCTCCTTGAGCTCGCGCCACTGGCCGAGCTGGGAAAAGACTTTCTCCTGCGCCTTCTCACGGATCGAGCAGGTGTTGAGTAACAGTACGTCGGCCTCTTCGGCCGATTGCGCCAGTTCCAGCCCATGGGCATCAGCCAGCACGTCCGCCATTTTTGCGGAGTCGTACTCGTTCATCTGGCACCCGTGGGTCTTGATAAAAACTTTTCCGCTCATACGCTCGTTACGTCAACACCAAAAAATTTAATGAAGCCGGCCTGTAAGCCGGGTTCTGTCGAGAACAACCATTCATCTGGGTCACACGTCACCGTGCGCCTCAAGCGACCTACCCGGGAACGACGCGGGCCGCGCCAATGTTCCCCTATTTGGTCTTGCTCCGGGTGGGGTTTACCCTGCCACAACTGTTACCAGCTGCGCGGTGCGCTCTTACCGCACCTTTTCACCCTTGCCTGTGCCCGAAAGCCATCGGCGGTGTATTTTCTGCGGCACTTTCCGTAGGCTCGCGCCTCCCAGGCGTTACCTGGCACCCTGCCCTGTGGAGCCCGGACTTTCCTCCCTGGCGAAACGCCACAGCGGTTGTCCAGCCGGCTTCAGGGCAATTATAAGGGATAGCGGCACGTTGCGCAGGAAAACCGGGCATTTCGCCCGGAAACCGTCACAGGATGCGGCCTGTACCGGCATGGCTGCTTTAATCAGACCCCTGACCGCGCCGCGAAACCACACCGTTGGCGCGCCGGTAGGTTATTTTTCCCAGCCACTTGTTGAGCGGGTTATTGCGGTTGAGAAAGACCAGACAGGGGCGGCGACGTACCCCCATATTATTACGCAGTTTGAGCAGCCCACGGTGATTCGCATTGATCGACAAGCCACGGTTAAGCGCCTCACAGGCGCGCTTGCGATGCCGGAACTTAAGCTCCGCCAGCACGAGGTTCTGGAATACCGTCGCATCGATATGCTCGTTCGCTGCCGCGTGACGACACAGGTTCAGTCCGCTGACATCACCGCTATACACCAGCGCCAGGCCATGCCAGGACTCATACAGTTGCAGGTGCTCGTCATCCCGGCTGCCCTTGTGTTGCGCCTGGGAAAAATGCCGGGCAGCCGTGCGCCACTGCTTTTTCCGGAAAAAGGCGATCCCCACTTCGTACTCGCTACGCGCGTGACGTTTTCGACTGACTTGCACAGGCAATGCTTCCGACATAGAACCTCCCTGTTATATTCTGATTTTCGGCAATTCCTTCGCCGGTTTTATTGTGTCGCGGCTGACAGGCAGCCGACAGGTATCAATCCTGCCCGCGTTCCAGATAAAAATCCAGTAGTCCACGGGTGGAACTGTCGTGATGCGGCGCACTCTTGCCCGCATCCAGCTCCTTTTGCACGACCTGTGCCAGCTGCTTGCCCAGTTCCACACCCCACTGATCGAAGGAATTGATCCGCCAGATAATGCCCTGCACGAAGACCTTGTGTTCATACATGGCAATCAGCATACCCAGCACCTTCGGCGTCAGCTTCGGATAGATAATGGAATTGGTCGGCTCGTTACCGGGAAAGACCTTGTGTGGCAACAAACGGGTAATCTCATCTTCTGCCAGACCCTGTGCTTCCAGTTCGGCGCGCGCCTCGTCTTCGGTTCTGCCGCGCATCAGGGCTTCGGTCTGGGCGATAAAGTTGGAGAACAGGATCTTCTGCTGCGCGTCGAGCGTGTGATGCGCCTTTACGCCGGTGAGAAAATCCGCCGGTACCAGCAAAGTGCCCTGGTGGATCAACTGGAAAAACGCATGCTGACCGTTGGTGCCGGGTTCACCCCAGATAATCGGACCGGTGCGGTAATCCACCACTTCACCGTCACGCGTAATGCGCTTGCCGTTGCTTTCCATATCACACTGTTGCAGGTAGGCCGTGAGACGGTGCAGGTGCTCGTCGTAGGGGAAGATGGCGTGGCTGTCGGCATGAAAAAAGTTGTGATACCAGATACCCAGCAGCGCAAGTATCACGGGGATATTCTCAGGCAGGGGCGTATGCCTGAAGTGTTGGTCCATCTCGTGGGCGCCGTCCAGCATTTCCTCGAAAGCGTCCATACCGACATACAGGGCAATGGACAGGCCGATCGCCGACCAGAGCGAATAGCGCCCGCCCACCCAGTCCCAGAACACAAACATATTCTGCACGTCGATACCGAATGCCTCGACCTCTTTGGCATTGGTGGACAGGGCGACAAAGTGTTTCGCCACGGCGCTTTCATCCGCGACACTATCCAGTAACCAGCGGCGCGCCTGACGTGCATTGGTGAGGGTTTCCTGGGTGGTAAAGGTCTTGGAGGCCACCAGGAACAACGTGGTCTCCGGGTCCAGGTCCGCCAGCGTATCGCTGATCTGACTGCCATCAACATTGGACACGAAATGCACCTTGAGCGGGCCACCATAGGGTTTCAATGCCCCCGTCGCCATCACCGGGCCCAGGTCGGAACCACCAATACCGATATTCACCACATCGGTCATCGGCTTGCCGCTATAACCTTTCCACTCGCCACTGCGCACCGATTCCGTGAAACGGCGCATCTGTTCCAGCACCCGGTTTACCTCCGGCATCACGTCCTTGCCATCGACCTCTACCGGCGTATTGGCCCGGTTGCGCAATGCCGTATGCAACACGGCGCGGTTCTCGGTGAAGTTGATGCGCTCACCGGTGAACATACGTTCGATCCATACAGCAAGATCGCTTTCTTCCGCCAGCTTCATTAACAGTTGCATGGTCTCATCGGTGATGCGGTTCTTGGAATAATCCACCAGCAAATCACCGCAACGCAGGGTGTAGCGTTCAAAACGCCCGGGGTCCTCCTCGAACAGGCGGCGCATGTGTAACTCGCCGATGTCATTGAAATGTGCTTCCAGCGCTTTCCACGCC
>JALWRY010000411.1 GCA_027080445.1 Thiohalobacter sp.
CCGGAGCTTTGTCACGCCGCCGGTGCAGTTCGATCTCAGCGGGCGAGCCGCCGGCCAGTACCGGGTGCAGCGTGGCAGGGCGGCAATCCGCTACAACCCGTGGATTTTTGCACGTTACTTTGAAGATAACCTCAACGAAACCGTGCCACACGAGGTGGCGCATTTTGTCGTCGACCAGTTGTGGGGCTTGCGCCGGGTGCGTGCGCACGGCGCCGAGTGGCAGTCGGTGATGCGTGCGCTGGGTGCTGAGCCGCGGGTGACGGCGCGCTATGACCTGACCGGTCTGCCGGTGCGGCGGCAAAGGCGCTTTGCCTATCGCTGCGGGTGTCGCAGCCACGCGCTAACGACCTGTCGACACAACCGGGTGCAGCGGGGTGAAGCCCGCTATCACTGTCGCCGTTGTGGCCAGCGGCTGGTGCCCGATTGCTCGTGAAACACTGGCAGGTGTACATGATTCTTTGCAGCGACAACTCGCTGTACACCGGTATCAGCACCGATGTGGACCGGCGCTTCCGGCAACACGCCAGCCAACGCGGCGCACGCTATTTCCGCGGTCGCAAACCGTTACAACTGGTGTATCTCGAGGGTGGGCATGACCGCAGCAGCGCCAGCCGCCGCGAGCTGGCCATCAAACAATTGAAACGTCCCGACAAGGAACGCCTGATATCGTCAGACTGTAATGAAATCAGTATCTTGTATGATCAGTAGGCAGGTTTTCGCAACGCGCTAATAACCCCTGGATTTGTGAAATATCTGTCCCCGCTACGCACAGGCTGACTAGACTTTTCAGTAGCTCAGTCAGGATGTGCGGCAATGGACGATCCCTATGGTTTTCTGCGTTATCCGCGCCAGGAACCGCGCAAGGAGCCGGCTTTCAGGCGGATACGTCACTGGCATGAATATGTGCAGCCCATGCGCAACGGATTGCTTGTGCGTCAGGCCAACCGCTGTATGGACTGTGGCACGCCGTATTGCCATGAGTTCTGTCCGGTCCACAACCTGATCCCGGACTGGAATTCACTGGTGTTCAACGCAGACTGGTACCGCGCCTGGCAACAACTCGAATCCACCAATAATTTCCCCGAGTTCACGGGCCGCGTGTGTCCGGCACCCTGTGAGGACGCCTGTACGCTGACACTGGCTGACCAACCGGTCATCATCAAGTCGATCGAACGTGCGATAGCCGAGCGCGCCTGGCGGGAAGGCTGGGTGCAGCCAAAACCCGCCAGCCACCAACGCGTGGAACGTGTGGCGGTAACAGGCTCCGGGCCGGCGGGCCTGGCGTGCGCACAGCTGCTGGCGCGTGTGGGGTATCGCGTTACGGTATTTGAAAAGGCCGACAGGGTGGGTGGGCTGTTACGCTACGGGATCCCGGATTTCCGCCTGCAAAAAACCGTACTGGACAGGCGTCTGGCCCAGCTCGAGGCGGAAGGCGTGGTATTCAGCACGGGCGTGCAGGTGGGTAGCGATGCGCTGACAGCGCAACAGCTGCAGCAACAGTTCGATGCCGTGGTGCTGGCCTGCGGCGCCCAACAGCCGCGTGAGCTGCGCGTACCGGGTTGCGAGTTGGGCGGCATTCACTATGCCATGCCGTACCTGACACAGCAGAACCGGCATATCGCCGGTGATGCAATTGAGCCGGGGCAACGGATTGATGCTGCCGGCAAGGATGTCATGGTCATCGGTGGTGGTGATACCGGGCAGGATTGTGTCGCGACCGCCATCCGCCAGGGCGCGCGTGGCGTGACTCAGGTGCAGTACCATGATTGCCCGCCGGAACGGGTGGATATCCTGGATTACTGGCCGGAACGCGCGCCGGTACGGCGTGCAGCCGATACCGCGGAGGAAGGTTGTCGGCGCATCTGGGGCTACGATACTGTGGCGTTTGACGGGCATGACGGCCAGGTGTCTGCCGTATGGCTGCAACGCCTGCTCTGGCGAAAGACGGCGGAAGGGGGCTGGCAGAAGCGTCATGCCGACGAGCCACCACAACGCCGGGATGCGCAACTGGTGCTGATTGCTACCGGTTACGCACATCCTGTACATGATGCGCTACTGGCCGATCTGGCGCTTGCGCTGGATACGCGTGGCAATGTGGCGACCGGGGACAGCGATTACCAGACCAGTCTTGAAGGGGTATTCAGTTGTGGCGACATGCACCGCGGCCAGTCGCTGGTGGTGTGGGCCATTCATGAAGGCAGGCAGTGTGCGCGGGCCGTGGATGTATTCCTGTCCGGTGACAGTGAATTACCACTGGTATAGGAATTTATGCCCCCGGCCTCTATGATCCCGGCATGGGCCATCATCACACGCACCATCACGATACGGAAAGCCTGGGCGACCGGCGCCTTATGCTGGCGATTCTTGCCAATATGCTGCTTACCGCGGTGCAGGTGGCGGGTGGTATCGTGTCCAGCAGTCTGTCACTGGTGGCGGATGCCCTGCACAACTTCAGCGACGCCAGCACATTGCTGATCGCCTGGCTGGCGCGCCGGATCGGACGACAGCCTGCGGATGATCTCCGCACCTTCGGTTACCAGCGCGCCGAGGTGATCGCGGCGCTGGTCAACCTGGTGTCGCTGGTCATGATCGGTCTTTACCTGATCTACGAGGGGATATGGCGTATTTTCCAGCCACAGGTAATTGAAGGCTGGATTGTTGTCATCGTTGCCGGGGGCGCGTTGCTTGTCGACGTGGCGACAGCGGTGCTGACCTGGACCATGTCGAAGCACAGTATGAATATCCGTGCTGCCTTCCTGCATAACCTTTCTGATGCACTGGCGTCGGTCGGCGTGGTGCTCGCCGGCAGTCTTATCCTGCTCTATGGCTGGTACTGGACGGATACGGCGCTGACGCTGATTATCTCGGCCTACGTGCTTTACCAGGCGGCCACCCTGTTACCGCAAACGATTCATCTGCTGATGGAGGGTACGCCGGAAGGCTTGTCGGTGGTCGAGGTCAAGGCCGCCATGGAAGTGGTGAAAGGTGTCAGGAATGTACACCATATCCACTTATGGCAAATCGATGAGCAGCGCCGCGCACTGGAGGCCCACGTCGTTATCGACTGCTTTGAGGACACCGCCGGCATCAAGGCCGCTCTGAAAGAGCGGCTGGATGAAGCCTTTGACATTACCCACTCGAC
>JALWRY010000412.1 GCA_027080445.1 Thiohalobacter sp.
GCGTCGCACCGTGAGCCTGTCTGTCCGGGCACCGGAAGGGATGTCGCTGGAACACCTGATGAGTGTCGTGCGTAGCAAAATTGCGCCCCGCTTGCAGGCCTTGTTGCCCGAAGACGGCGGCATACGCTATTCCGGCACAGCGGAGAAACTGGACCAGGCGCTGACGGCCATGGGTGGCAGCTTCCTGCTCGCCATCGCCCTGCTGTACCTGTTGATGAGTGCGTTGTTCCGTTCCTTTATCGACAGCCTGCTGGTACTGGTGGTATTGCCGCTGGCTACCGTGGGCGGGGCGCTGGCGCTGCAGCTGGTGAACCTGGTGACCTTCCAGCCGCTCGACCTGCTTACCATGATCAGTTTTGTCATCCTGCTGGGGCTGGTGGTCAATAACGCCATCCTGCTGGTGTACCAGACACGTCGCGCCGAACGTGACGGCCTGGCGCGCCGCGATGCGGTCGCGCAGGCCGTACAGTTACGCCTGCGGCCGATCCTGATGAGTACCCTGACCAGCCTGTTTGGCATGTTGCCGCTGTTGCTGGTGCCCGGCGCCGGCACCGAGCTGTATCGCGGGCTGGCCGCGGTGATTGTCGGCGGCCTGGCAGTCAGCACACTGTTTACCCTGGTCCTGCTGCCGGCCCTGTTGCGCCTGGGTGAAAGCGATTCCGATGGCGACGCGGCTGGTGTTACCATGCCATCATGAAATTTACCGATCGTGCGCAGACAGCCTTGTGGAAAACCGCAGAGTGGTTCAAGAGCCAGGCCTGGAAGCTTGGCAGCCTCTATCACCCGGCCAACCTGAAGCAAAAGGGCCTGCTGGCCTCGGCCGGGTTGCTGTTGGCTGCCGCGCTGGTGTTTTCCCTTGTGCTTGGCTGGTACTGGAGCCGGGAACCGGAAGGTTTTGATGTGCGCCAGGTTGCCTTGCAGCGAGTGGGTGGTGATGAAACACAATTGCGCGTGGGCGTCATCTATACGAGTACACTGATCCATATTGGTGAAGTGCTGCTGGATAAGCCGGGCGGTTACCTGTCCAACGATGTCATGCCGCCGGGTGTATGGCTCGACAATATGCCGAACTGGGAATACGGTGCGCTGGTGATGTTAAGGGATGGCGCGGCAGCCTTGCGCAATAACATGTCACGCTCGCAGTCGCAGTCGGTGGAAGACGCGGCGCTGGCGGAAGCCGAACCGCGCTTTAACTTCCGCAATGACTCCTGGTTGTTTCCGCCGACCGAGGGTGAATACCGCAAAGGGCTGAAAGCGCTTGACGACTATATGCGCCGGCTGAGCGATCCTGCCAACCAGCAGGGGCAGTTCTATGCGCGTGCCGATAACCTGCGCCGGTATCTTGAGGTTGTCGAAAAACGGCTCGGCAGTCTGTCGCAACGGCTCAGCGCCAGCGTCGGGCAGATTCGTATCAATACCGACCTGGCCGGTGACGTGGGCGCGGCACAATCGACGACAGCTTCTTCCAGTGTGGTAGTGAAAACGCCCTGGCTGAAACTCGATGATATTTTCTACGAAGCGCGTGGCGCGACCTGGGCGCTGAGAGAAATTCTGGCGGCCGTGGAATACGACTTCGAGGATGTGCTGAAAAAGAAAAACGCGCTGATTTCCCTGCGTCAGATTATCCGCGAACTGGAAGAAGCCCAGCAGCCGACATTGAGTCCGGTGATCATTAACGGTAGCGGTTTCGGTTTGTTTGCAAACTATTCGCTAACGATGGCCAACTATATCGCGCGCGCCAATGCCGCCGTGATCGATCTCAGGGATTTGTTGCAGCAGGGTTGAGCGGCGCGGCTATGTTTTGTCCAGGTCTTTTTTCATGGCGTCGATATTCAGCGGTACCACCACTTCATCGCGGGGTTCGTCCACGTAGCGGGGACGTGCGCTGACATCCCGGCCGAATTCCTTCGCCAGCTCCTGTTCACGGGTGGTAATCAATAGCAGGCATTCGCGTATGCTCTGAATGGTGCCATCGGACAGGGGGTGGCGCAGACCGGGGCCCGGGGCGGTATCGCGGGCAATATCGGTCAGGGTGCGCTTCATCATGCGCAGCACGCGTTCTTCAGTGGTCAGTTCGGGTTCGTTCATGGTGCTTGTCTCTATGCAGGCGTTTCGAGACGCTATTGTGCCATAGTGTTGCGTATCGCCACAGAAAACGTGCGGGTGATGCGGTTTTCCTGCCGATCAGGGTTCGAGAGTTTCCCAGCGGGCATACGCCTGCTCCAGTTCGGTTTGCAGTGAGGCAAGCTGTTCTTTCTGTTCTGAAATCCATTCACCCTCCTGGCGGTAAAAGTCCGGGTCCGCCATTTGCCGGTGGAGTGCGTCGAGTTCCGCCTCAAGCTGTTCAATCCGTTGCGGGAGCTGATCGAGTTCGCGTTGATCCTTGTAACTGAGTTTATTGGCCCTGGCAGGTTTTTCGCGTGGTTTCGGTGCGGGCGCCTGGCGTGTTGTACCCGCCGGGGGGGTGTCTGCACGGCGCTGTCGCTGCCAGTCACTGTAGCCGCCAACATACTCATTGACCTGGCCCTCGCCTTCAAACACCAGTGAGCTGGTGACCACCCGGTCGAGGAAGGTACGGTCGTGGCTGACCAGCAACACGGTGCCGGCGTAATCGACCAGGAGTTCTTCCAGCAGGTCCAGTGTATCGATATCCAGGTCGTTGGTGGGCTCGTCCATCACCAGCAGGTTGGCGGGTTTGCTGAACAGTTTGGCCAGCATCAGGCGGTTACGTTCGCCGCCGGACAGTGCGGATACCGGGGTGCGGCAGCGTTCCGGGGCAAACAGGAAATCCTGCAGGTAGCTGATGACATGGCGCTGTTGCCCCTTGATATCGATGAACTCACGGCCATCCGAAAGGTTGTCGATCACGGATTGTTGCGGATCCAGCAGGGCGCGGCGCTGGTCAAAGTAGGCGACTTCCAGGTTGGTGCCGAGCCGGATACTGCCGGCATCCGCTTGCAGTTCACCCAGCAGCAGGCGCAATAGCGTGGTCTTGCCCACACCGTTAGGCCCGATCAGCCCGATCTTGTCGCCGCGCAGGATGGTTGTGCTGAAGTGGTGGATCAGCCGGCGGCCACCAATGCTGTAGTCGACATCGACGGCTTCCACGACCAGCTTGCCGGCGGGATCGAGTTG
>JALWRY010000413.1 GCA_027080445.1 Thiohalobacter sp.
CCTGACCTGCAATTTCTCCCCTCCCATTGGCGACCAGCCGGCTTTACTGACGCATAACGAGGTCACAACCCTGTTCCATGAATTCGGCCACGGCCTGCACCACATGCTGACCCGCATTGACTACCCGAGCGTATCCGGCATCAACGGCGTCGCCTGGGATGCTGTCGAGTTACCCAGCCAGTTCATGGAAAACTGGTGCTGGGAGCGCGAACCACTGGACCTGATCTCCGGGCATTTCGAAACCGGCGAACCCCTGCCCGACGAACTGTACGAACGTCTGCGCGGGGCGCGAAATTTCCAGGCCGCCATGCAGATGGTGCGACAACTGGAATTCGCCCTGTTTGACATGCGCCTTCACGCGGAATATCAGCCGGCACAGGGCGGGCGTATCGAGGAAGTGCTTGACGCCGTTCGCGCGCAAGTGGCCGTTGTGCCGACGGCCAACTTCAACCGCTTTGCACACGGCTTCTCACACATTTTCGGGGGAGGTTACGCGGCCGGCTACTACAGCTACAAGTGGGCCGAAGTGCTGTCCGCCGATGCCTACTCACTGTTCGAGGAAACCGGTATATTCAGCCGTGAAAGCGGTCAACGCTTCCTGGAAAATATCCTCGAACAGGGTGGTTCAGCCGACCCCATGCAACTTTACCGGCAGTTTCGCGGGCGTGAGCCGGATATCCACGCACTGCTTCGTCACAGTGGACTGGATACCTGAACCAGCCTGGCCGCAAAGCAGCTGAAATTCCACAGCATTTAGCCTTTTGTCCAGCTTTAGTGCCAGGATTTTCAGCCGCTACAGTACCCATGAGATATGTACACCCGGCACTGGCTTCAATCCTTTGCGCCTCCCTTGCGCTGTTGCCCTTATTCGCCCCGGCACAGCCACTGGATACCCGGCCCGAAGTCAGCCCGCAAACCATCAGCGGAACCGTCCGTGTGGACGCCGAAGGCCTGATCAAACTGTACGCCGACATACCGCAACTCACTGTCATCGATGCGCGCATTGCCGGGGACCGCAAATTCGGTTACATCGAAAATTCCATCAGTCTTCCGGATACAGACACCAACTGCCAGTCACTGGCGAAGGTTATACCCCGGCTCGACAGCCCGGTCGCCTTTTATTGCAACGGCCCGAAATGTGGCCGCAGCGCCGTCAGTGCGAAGATCGCCGTGCAGTGCGGCTACCAGGAGATCTACTGGTTTCGCGGTGGTATTGAAGAATGGACGGCCAAACACTACCCGTTACTAAAATGAGCGCATCATCCCATAGCAGCCTGCTCAGGCGAATCTCTTTCCGGCGAGGCCTTAACTTCACAATCATGGCCATGGGCGTATTCACGCTTGTGCTGATCGTTGTTCTCGGCAAGCTTTACCAACAGCTGACAATCAATGCAGAGCAGCAGACCCTGAACCAGGTTGTCGCCGTTGAAACTACCCAGATCATGCAAAAGCTTGCTGAGGATTCCGGTCAACTTGGACTCGACATTCAGAGCAGCAGTCCTGTCAGGCAAGCCATCCTGAATCGTGACAAACAGGGATTGTCGGCTGCCCTGTCGGATGAATTCCGCCGCTACTTCGTCACTGCGGGCATCATCAAGCTCGAAGCCATTATCGTACTGGATACTCAACTGCACCGTCTGGGCAGTGCTGTCCCTGAGGGGGCCCCGACAGAAAGTGCGACTGTCTGTCCCGGCCTGCTTGAAAAGGCGGAAGGACGCCAGGGTGGCCAGCGACTGCAACCCCTGTCGCAAGCCTGCCTGAATAACGGCCATCTTCAACAACAGGTGATGGTGCCCGCCGGCCTGGCGCCATATGGCTATATCATCGTGGCCAGCGACCCGGCCCATAACCTGCTATCACTGGAAAAACGTCTTGGCAAGCCGATCAGGCTGACGGCGCACAATGGCGCATTGCTCTACCGCTCGCCTGACTGGCTGGAACCCGCACAGAATCAGAACATCCTGCTCGCCGACTTTAATTTGCCAGGCAGCCCATCCCGGCATGGCATATCCATACAGACACAGGAAAAACTTCACGACTTTCACAGCAAGCTTGGTAGAATCCAGTACATCGTACTGGCGCTCGCTATCCTGGCCACCTTGGTCACGATGATGGTGGCACACTACTTTACACGCAAGATCATCCTTGAACCCCTGCAGATACTCAGCCAGCAACTTCGTGGCAGCGATGCCGGGCGCCGCTTTACTGACCGTGAACAACGCGATCATACTATCTGCGAATTCACCGAACTGCAGGAACTGTATGGCGCACTGCAGGACATGGCGCTGACCGACCCGCTTACACAGTTACCCAACCGGCTGTGTTTCGAACGCCGGCTGGAACAACTCATCGAATTTGCACGTGAGCATGACCAGCACCATGCCCTGTGTTATCTCGACCTCGACCAGTTCAAGGTCATTAATGACAGTTGCGGTCATGCGGCCGGCGACCTGTTGTTACAACAACTGGCAAGTCTGTTCCGTGACCAGATCCGTGTTGTTGACACCTTTGCGCGTGTTGGTGGCGATGAATTTGCCGTACTGCTTGAACACTGCCCGCCTTCAGATGCCATGCGCATAGCCAACCAGATACGCCAGACCATCAAGGACTTCCAGTTCTTCTGGCGTGACAGACACTTCAATGTTGGCGTCAGTATCGGCGTGGTACCGATACACGCCGGGAGCGGCAGCATGGCGCGCATCATGAGCCTTGCCGATGCATCCTGCTATGTCGCCAAACAACAGGGGCGAAACCGTGTACACCTGTATCGCGATAATGACTCCCTGGTTACCGCACAGTATTCCGGCACACAATGGGCCGCCGAGCTGCAGCAGGCGCTCTCGGAAAATCGTTTTCGACTCTTCTCCCAGACGGTACATGGCTGTAGTGTTCAGCAGACGGAGGTGGAATTCTGCGAAACCCTGGTATGGCTGGAACGTGCGGACGGTAAACTGATCGCACCCGGACGTTTCCTTCCGGCGGCGGAAAAGTACAACCTGTCATCGTCTATCGACCAGTGGGTGCTGCGCCAGCTGCTGGAACAAATCAGGGATGGAAGAGAAACCAGCCAGTCCTACAGTGTGAATATCGCCGGCCAGTCGCTGGCGGATGATACATTTCTCAACTTTGTTATCGGCGAGCTGGACAACAGCGGCATCGATCCTTCACGCATCATCTTCGAACTGACTGAATCAGCCGCTGCCACGGACTTCAGCAAGTCCATGAAGTTCATTTCGACCCTTAAAGGCATAGGATGTCGATTCGCGCTTGATGATTTCGGCACAGGGCTTTCATCCTTCACCTACCTGCAGAACCTGACGGTCGACTATGTCAAGATCGATGGCAGTTTTGTCTCCCGGATACTGCGCTCCGATCTTGACCTGCGTGTACTTGAAGCCATAACGCATATCGGCAAGACACTCGACATAAAAATCATCGCCGAATGTGTCGAAAGCGACCTGGTGTTCAAAAAGCTGCAGGATATCGGTGTGGATTACGCACAAGGCTTCCTGCTTGGCGAGCCCAGGCCATTCAGCGCACGCTCGTCGGGTAATACCTGTCACGAGACAACTGCGGACAGCTCTGCACAGTAAAACGCACCGCTAACAGACCTACCAGTTACGTTAGGGTCCAACACGCTGCTTCCGGTACAATAGCGGCCAATTCGGCCAGGCCCGGGAAGCTACCATGCACTACCAGGATTTACGCGACTTCATCAGGCAACTGGAAGCTGCCGGTCAGCTCCAGCGCATCCATCACCCCGTTGACCCGGCACTCGAAATGACCGAGATCTGCGACCGTAGCTTGCGCGCCGGCGGACCGGCGCTGCTGTTCGAGAACCCGGTCGGTTCGGATACCCCGGTGCTTGCCAACCTGTTCGGTACAGCACAGCGCGTCGCTTCCGGCATGGGTGCCGACAGCGTTGAGGAATTGCGCGAAATTGGCAAATTGCTGGCCTTTCTCAAGGAACCGGAACCCCCGAAGGGCATGAAAGATGCCTGGCAGAAACTGCCCGTGTTCCGCAAGGTGCTGGACATGGCGCCCAAAATCGTCAAATCCGCGCCCTGCCAAAAACATATTATCGAAGGCGAGGATGTCGATCTCGGCAAACTGCCGATCCAGACCTGCTGGCCTGAAGATGCTGCGCCACTGATCACCTGGGCGCTGGTGGTGACCCGCGGTCCGCAGAAAGAACGGCAGAACCTGGGGATTTACCGCCAGCAGGTGCTCTCACGCAACAAGGTCATCATGCGCTGGCTGGCGCACCGTGGCGGCGCACTGGATTTTCGTGACTGGCAACAGGTGCACCCGGGCGAGCCCTTCCCGGTGGCTGTGGCGCTGGGCGCCGACCCGGCGACGATCCTCGCCGCCGTCACGCCAGTGCCCGACACCCTGTCGGAATATGCCTTTGCCGGCCTGCTGCGCGGGGCGAAAACCGAACTGGTCAAGTGCCGCACACTCGATCTCCAGGTACCGGCCAGCGCCGAGTTCGTGCTGGAAGGACACATACACCCGGGCGAGGAAGCCCTGGAAGGCCCATTCGGTGACCACACCGGTTATTACAACGAACAGGAGCGCTTCCCGGTATTCACGATTGACTGCATCACCCACCGGGACAAACCGATTTACCACAGTACCTATACCGGGCGGCCGCCCGACGAACCCGCCATTCTCGGTGTTGCCCTAAATGAAGTTTTCGTACCGATTCTGCAAAAGCAGTTTCCGGAAATTACCGATTTCTACCTGCCGCCGGAAGGTTGTTCCTACCGGGTTGCCTGCGTCAGTATGAAGAAACAGTACCCCGGTCATGCCAAACGCGTCATGTTCGGCGTGTGGAGTTTCCTGCGCCAGTTCATGTACACCAAGTTCGTCATTGTCACCGATGACGACGTGAATGTGCGTGACTGGAACGATGTCATCTGGGCCATGAGCACACGCATGGACCCGGCACGCGATGTCACCCTGGTTGAAAACACACCCATCGACTACCTGGACTTCGCCTCCCCGGTATCCGGCCTCGGCAGCAAAATGGGGATGGATGCAACATCAAAATGGAAAGGTGAAACCGACCGGGCATGGGGGCGGCCTATCAGCATGGATGCAGAAACCAAAGCCCGTGTTGATGCCATGTGGGACAAACTGGGAATACGACTGGACTGAGGTAACGACCGATCAGGCCGCGTGTTCGGCGACCTCTTCCGGCTGACTGTCGTCCGGTTCATGTCCCTCATCCGTCTCATCGGAACGATCAGACCTGTAACTGTCGACGATACGGCTGACCAGATCATGCAACATCGACATTGCATCGCTCTTCAATGCATCCTTGCCAAAGGCTGCTGCACGGTCATTGGTCAGGGTGGTAAAAATATCCGCCACGGCATTGGCCGGGCTGGCCAGTGGTGTCGCCGCTGCGGCCGTATCGATCAAACCCCGCACATCGCCACCCAGCGCCGCTGCATCAGTCAAACTGGGGGTGGCTGCAGCTGCTTCGGGTTGTTTTGCTACCGCAGGCTGTGATTGTTGATACGCCGCCACCGCACGGTAAGTCTGGCGGCTGTTCTGAACATTACTGAACCCGGCATTGCCGGCAAGACCGGCAACTTCCGTACGGGATACTGTTGCCTGTCGGGTGATGTCGATGGTGACACGGTCACCCTCTTGCGTATTAATCACCAGCGAGGTGCTCTGGCGTGACGTATAGCTGGCAGCAACAAACCCGGCCTGCGTGGCAACTGTATCAGCCGTGACCGCCTCAGTCCCGGCGGCGGCACTCAGTGTCGTGGTATCTGCCGTGGCTAGTGCAGACTGTGCGGCTGTTCCGGTGTCTCCGTGCGGTGCAGACAGGCGGCCTCCCGGGGTATTCGACAGGTCGTCGGGGCCAGTCACCACCACCCGGCTGTACAAGTTATCCAGTAAGCGGCTGTAGGGTGTAAACAAAAGACCTGACCGTGTTGCGTCCATGACTTTCTCCATCTGCCGGCTATCAGGCCGACTCACATAACAGGGTGTTATCCCCTTCGGCGCTGACCGCCATTTCCTCGAGGAACTGCAGGACCTGCATGCTGTTCGTTTCCATACCTTCCAGTTCGCGCAGTGCCTGGTCAATATTGCCCTCGTGGTACTGGGCCAACGCTTCCAGCGCATGGCGGTGAACGCCGCGGTGTGGTTCTTCAAGCTCGCGATAACCGGGTAATTTGCTGAAGCAACCGTGGCCTTCGCCTTCGTAGTACCATTGTCCCAGGCGACAGCGCGTATGATCGGCGAATTCGTCGATACTCTTGTCCGATACACCCATCATGACCTGGTAAACCGCAAACTTGTAGACCAGGTGATCGGTCTTGGCGAGTTCCACGAAGCTGCGCAAGGCGCCGGCGGAAATCACCCCTTCCATATCCCTGGACAGTTCGAGGATGGAAGCCATGCCCGAACTGGCATCATTACCAATATGGCTCAACTCGGACGACTGCTCCGCCATGGTGGACATTTTTCCCTGGGTGGCGCTGGTTTCTTCCTGAATCTTCGACACCTGCGAGGCAATTTCCTGGGTCGCCTCATTGGTGCGTTTGGACAGGTTGCGAACCTCGTCCGCCACCACCGCAAAACCGCGGCCGTGTTCACCAGCGCGCGCCGCCTCAATAGCCGCGTTCAGCGCCAGCAGGTTGGTCTGCTCGGAAATCTCGGTAATCAGGTTGACGATATTACCGATCGCATCGGCCCGCTCGTTCAGACCCTCGACATTACTGACCGCCTCGTCTACCGTGGATGACACCTGGCGCAAATTCGACACCATCAATTCAGTACCCTTTCGCGCATCGACAGAGACCGTTGCGGCCTTGATCGCCACTTTCTTCTCGCTTGCCAGGCTGGTCGCCAGCTGCGCCAGTGTCGATTGAAGCGCGCTCAGGCTGTTGCCAAAATTGTGGAAATTCCGGTACAGGCCATCCGCCATTTGCAGCTTTGCCGCCATCTGCTCCTGCTCGGTGATAGCGGCATCCAGTTGCCCCTGCATTGCTTCCAGCGCAGCATCCTTGTCGGCAAGTTGACTGCTCAGGCGCGAAATTTCCTTTTCGGCATCGGCCAGCTGTGCACGTGTACGCCCAAAAATTGCCATGTTGTATTCCTCTCCGTTCTGTATTCTGGTGTTGATCCAACCCCGGTAACGGCCAAATAACCCCGGTCTTTACCCCGCAGCCGCAGCTTCGACGTACCTCCCGAAAAACGTCAAGGCTCTGACGAATAAAGACATTCGCCTACCCAAACACCTGTCCCGCAAATGGCCAACTGCCATAAGATTGACGGGCATTCCCGCTATCAGCCCCATGACAGAACGGGTGTGATTTTTGCTTGTAGCAGATATTGCACTAAGATCTAACCGATACAAGCCAGGCTGTGAGGAGGCTTAAGCCATGAGTAATCGGCTCTACCGACTGTTATTTGGACTACTGCTACTGATTGCGCTGTACTTCGACCTGTACCCGATGATTTACGCGCTGGTCGGCATGGCCGTTTTTGAAGGTATTACCAATATCCGTATTCCCCTGCTGATATCGCGGCTCCGCGGTACCGATGCACCCAACCCCAATGAAGGCTCGCTGGGCATTGCGTTTCATACCCGCACCCGTTTCGAAGCCGAACGCGGCTGGCGCCTGCTGGTGGCCTTCATGCTGGTCATCAGCGTATTTGTGTTCCCGGATGCGCTCTGGTTCGTTCCCTGGTTTATGGGATTCGCTATCCTTGGCGCCGGGGTCAGTGGCGTATGCCCGATGTTCCTGGCGCTAAAATGGTCCGGTCTCAGGTGAAATCACCTGACACCACACCAGACATCCAGATAGGACTGCCACTCAAGATTGCCGGTATCGTTTTCTGGGGGCTGGTGGCTATCGGCATACTGATGGTTGCCGCAGCCATGCCGTGGATGGAACGCATTGCGACACTGGAACACCAGTCCGTTTCCCGGCAGGCGGCATTTTCAACCCAGCAGATACTCGACAACAATACGAAGGCACCCTTGTCTGCCTTGCGTCCGCGCTTTCGTTCTCTCATGCAGGACAAAGACATTGCCGCGATCCGCATCGAGCGTGGTGTCGAGAGTGCTCTGTTCGGCATCATACCGGATGACTTCGACAGCTATACCGCTGCATTTCCGACCACAGTGTCGGCCGATGGCGAAACCATGGAAGCCGTTATTACCATCTACCAGAACAATGCCACCCTGGCGCTGCTGAAACAGAAAAAACGTCTCATACTGGCACTCGGCATCAGTTTCTTTGCCTTCGGACTGGTCATCCAGTGGATACTGCAAAAGGTCATCACCCGGCCTTTCCACGAGATGATCAAAACCGCCGAATCCTGTTCACAGGGGAAAAACGTACGCTTTGACGAAAACCGTAGCGATGAATTCGGTTATCTCTCACGCTTCATCAACAAGGCCATGGCAACACTTCAGGCGCGACAGTTCGAACTTGGGGATGCCCTGGAACGCGCTCACGCCAGTGAACACGCCCTGTTCCATGAAAAACAACGCGCAGAGGTCACGCTGAACTCGATTGCAGAAGGTGTTATCACCACCGACCGGGAAGGAAAAATTCATTTCATGAACCCCGTAGCGGAAAAACTTTCCGGCTGGACACAGCAGGAAGCCACCGGCCGGCCGGTGGATGACATTATCCACCTCATGGATGAACAGACCGGTGAATCCATCCCCTGCGCCATCATAAACTGCCTGCGTAACAACCAGGTCGAACGCAACCTGCAGGGACGCCTGCTGGTCCGGAAGGATGGAAAAGAAATCGCCGTCGATGAGTCGGCTGCACCCATGTACGACACCACAGGAGAAACCGTGGGCGCCGTGCTGGTTTTCGACGATGTGCGCCAGACACGTGAACTGACCCGGCAACTGTCTCACCAGGCCACACACGACGCATTGACCGGACTGCTCAACCGGGGAGAATTCGAACAACGTATTCAACAGGCGCTGGATAACACACGTAACAACAGCAGCCACTATGCACTGTGCTACATCGACCTCGACCAGTTCAAGATTGTTAACGATACCTGCGGCCATACCGCAGGCGATGAACTGTTACGTGAACTCGGCAAGGTACTGCAAAAGAAACTCCGCGACAGTGACACCGTTGCACGGCTGGGTGGCGATGAATTCGGCATTTTGTTACAGGGTTGCACCATGGACGATGCGCAAAAACTTGCCGCCGAGATTCGTGGGGCTATCCGCGCACTACATTTCATGTGGGATGGAAAATCCTTCGAGATTGGCGCCAGTATCGGCATTGTCCCGCTTTCGATATCAACCCAGAGTGTGGCGGAAGCCCTCTCCTCTGCGGATGTCGCCTGCTACGCCGCCAAGGAACTGGGCCGGGACCGGGTACACGTCAGCGAGCCCGATGACTATGAACTGAAACGCCATCGCAGCGAAATGCGCTGGGTAGGGCGCATACGGGCCGCACTCAGGGAAGACCGCTTTACCCTCTACCGGCAGACCGTGGTACCGGTACACTGCAGTGAACAGCGCGATTCGCATACCGAACTGCTGTTGAGAATGCTGGACGAGGATGGACAAATCATTCCTCCAGGTCATTTCCTGGATGCTGCGGAACGCTATGGCCTGATGCCGTCTATCGATGCGTGGGTCATCAAACGCTCGCTGCAATGGCTGTCAGCAGAAATCCGCCACCACCAGTCCGGCATCACCATGGCCATCAACCTGTCGGGACAATCGCTCACTGTGCACGGTTTTCTTTCCAATGTCGTCGACCTGATTCACGACAGCGGGGTTCCTCCGGAACAGATCTGCTTCGAAATCACCGAAACCGCCGCCATAGCAAATTTCGACATTGCGCTGAAATTCATACACTTGTTACGCGGCATGGGCTGCCAGTTTGCGCTGGATGACTTCGGCAGTGGCATGTCATCCTTTGCCTATCTCAAACAACTCCCGGTGGACTATCTCAAAATCGACGGCAGTTATGTTCGCGACCTGTTGCACGACCCCGTAGATCGCGCCATGGTCGAAGCCGTTAACCAGATCGGCCATTCCATGGGTATCAAGACCATTGCGGAATATGTCGAAGACAAGGCCATACTGGGCGTACTCGCCAGTATTGGCGTGGACTTCGCCCAGGGTTACGCGATCGACAAACCACAGCCACTGGTTTTCGCCCGGGACAAAAGCGGTACAGTGACACCCTTCGTCAAGCCGGGTTCCGGTTCAGGGTAACAGGGCACATCCACACTGCACTTTTACCCGTCAAACCTGGCGAATACGGCCACTGGGCCGGGATTAGCACAGTATTCATACGTTTACCTGCCGCCTGAAATCAACGAGAATGCCGCCTTTCGTCAAGAGAATGCACCATGACCTTTGAGGTTAAGATCGAATCCAGCGGGCACAGGTTCACCGCAGAAGCAGAAGAGACACTGCTCGACGCCGCCCTGCGCCAGGGTGTCGGTCTGCCTTATGGTTGTCGCAATGGCGCCTGTGGCTCCTGTGTCGCGGAGCTGCTGTCCGGTGAGGTCGCCTATCCCGACGGGGAACCGGAAGTCGCCATCGAGCCCGGGCAGCTTGTTATCTGCCAGGCCCATGCGCGCAGTGACCTGCGCCTGAAGGTGCGCGAAGTCAGCGTCGATGCCGACATTACTATCAAGACGCTGCCCTGCCGGGCCGAACACCTGGAACGCCTCTCGCACGACGTGATGCGGGTTCGCCTCAAACTGCCGGAAACCGAACGCATGCAGTTTCTTGCCGGCCAGTATATCGAGTTCATCCTCAAGGACGGGCGGCGACGCGCCTTCTCCATTGCCAACGCGCCTCACCAGGATGAATACCTGGAACTGCACATCCGCCATGTGCCGGGCGGGTCATTCACCGGCCATGTGTTCGATGAGATGAAGGACCGCGCCCTGCTGCGCATCGAGGGGCCGCTTGGCTCCTTTTACCTGCGCGAAAATTCACCGCGGCCGATCCTGATGATGGCCGGCGGTACGGGCATCGCGCCACTCAAGGGCATCATCGATCACGCCCAGTACATTGGCTTTGACCGCCCCATGCACCTGTTCTGGGGGGTCAGCTCACGGCGTGACCTGTACCTGCAGGACGAACCGCAACGCTGGATGGAAAACAATGCGCAGTTTCACTACACGCCGGTTCTGTCTGAGCCCCGCCCGGAAGACCAGTGGACAGGCAAAACCGGCCTGGTCATGGATGCACTGCTGGAAGCCTGCCCGGATCTCGCAGGCTATGACATTTACATGAGCGGCCCACCCGCCATGATCGAAGCCGCCACGCCGGTATTCGCACAGCATGGCGCCAGTCTCGATCACATGTATTCCGATGCCTTTGAATTCGCACAGGACGTGCTGGACAAGATTGCCCGAAACAAAAAAGCCGCTGATTAGCTCAGTGCTGCATCACTACCATTTCGCTTCGATCTGTTTCAACCGCCGGCAACAAGGCCTCATCCGCCACTGCCAGCGTGGGCGTTTCCCTCAGCTGCGCCGGTAAGGCCAGGCCCTTACGGTAACAGTCAGCCGCTGCGTCCGGGTCTTCGAGTTGTTCCAGCAAATCGCCAAGCAGGCGATAGGCTTCCGGCGTTGGCTTTGCACCGATACTGGCTTCCAGGTAACTGCGCGCCTTGCCCCACAACTGGTTGCGCAGGCTGATCTTGCCCAGCGACAGGAGTAACACGGCGTCTTTATCATGTTGCGACAACCATGCCTCTGCGGTGTTCTGTTGGGCCATACCGTCACCGGCTTCAAGCTCACCGTACAGGTAGACAAACTGCTCATCCCAGGTGTCCGTGAGCTGTTCGCGTAACAGGGTTTCTGCCTGGCTGTGTTCCCCGAGCTGCACCAGTTGCTCAATATACAGGGCCAGTAATGCGCGATCCTGGCGAACCGGTGGCGGTAACTGTGACCAGCCGTTTTTCAAGGTATCGATATCACGCGCCGCCGTAAGCTCGCCGATATTCTCCCGGTAGACCTGCACTGCCAGACGCTGCCACCTGTCGTGGTCCAGCACTTCGCTGCGTCGCAGCTCGGGCAACAACTCGCGCAGCCTGTTCCAGTCCTGTTGTCCCACACAGAGCTGCATCTGCAGACGCAGCAGGTCGCGG
>JALWRY010000414.1 GCA_027080445.1 Thiohalobacter sp.
CTGCCGGCAAAGCGCTTCGCCAGCGGTGCGGATATGGCAGCGGCCATCCGCAAGTGCCGGGCGCAGTTCCGCGGCGGGCGGCGCAAGACAGCCTGAGATTCTTCGACAACATGAGGTGAATGACCATGTACAAACTGCTACAGATTGCGGACCACAATGTGGTGGCCGAACATACGCTGGAGGAAGGCGTGTTTGGTATCGGGCGTAACCCCGGTAACACACTGCAGCCGGACGATGAAAGCGTCAGTGCTAACCATGCACGCATTACCCTGACGGCCAGCGCCTACCTGGATGACGCCCTGGAAGTCTATATCGAGGACCTGGGCAGCACGAACGGCACCTTTATCAATGGCAAGCCGGTCAAACGGCAGTTATTGAAGCACGGCGACAGGCTGACCCTGGGCACGCTGGGCTTCAAGTTCATCGATACCCAGGTGCTGGCGATGGGCGGTACGCGTATCCTGTTACAGGAATAAAGCCAGGGTAGCTGATAAACCCGTCATTGCACCCCAGGAGTACTTCCTCAGGATGTCTTCGCCATCCTTCAGGGCGCGAGCGTAGCGCGGCAATCTCTTCGGGTCTCGCGCTAACCGGTCGGAGATTGCCACGTCGCTTCGCGCCTCGCAATGACAGGCTATACTTGGGTATCCGCTTCTTCCTGTGCAAGTTTTGCCACCAGCGCCGGTAATGCCAGTTGTAACTGGGTGCGGATATCTTCGCTGAGTTTTGCGCTGCTTTCTTCGGTAGCCGCGTGGACCAGTTTGGCGAGTTCTTCCTTTAACACCGCCTCTATCTTCCAGCTGACCAGTTTTTGCAAGTCGTCGGTCAGGTCGTTGATCCGCTCGCGAACCTGTTCTTTATCGAGCAGGCCTTCGACAATTTCCTGGTTGGTGAGGTCAGGGCCGGGGGTCGCCGTCGGGTCAGCCAGAGCATTCAGATCGACCGGGTGTTCCAGTATCGGAATACCTTCGTTATCGAGTTTGAGGGTGGGTTCTTCCATCAGGATTTGATCTCGTGGGTGCGTAGCGGGTAGCCGCGTTCCTTGTAAAAACTGTAACGGCTGCGACCCTGCTGGCGCACGCTGTTATCCGTGTTGACCAGTTCCGCCACCCGCTCAAAGCGGCTGAAGAACAGCGGTACGTCACTCGCCAGGTTAATCAGCACCTGGCTGGCTTCCGGTTCCGCATCATGGCCGAGCAGTACGGGGGGCGGTATGTCCCCCGCATCCTGGACAATGCTGTGCGGGACAAAGCTGTTCTGCTGGAATGTCCACAACAGGGTGTCGAGTTCGCGGGTCTGTTCGGCTGACGCGGTGTGGATAAAGACCCGCTGACCCAGCCGGAAAACCTTGTCCGCCAGTCGGCAGGCAAAGCGCAGGCGCGATTTTTGCGCGCCGTCAGCCAGCACATAAAAATCGACTTCTGTCATTTGGCCTTTGCCATCAGGTACTGTGTGAGCAACGGTACCGGGCGGCCTGTGGCGCCCTTGTCATTACCCGATTTCCAGGCGACACCGGCGATATCCAGGTGCGCCCAGCGATAGTCCTTGGTGTAGCGTGACAGGAAGCAGGCCGCGGTGATGCTGCCGGCGTCACGCCCGCCGATGTTGGCCATGTCGGCGAAGTTGCTGCACAGCTGCTCATCGTATTCATCCCATAGCGGCATTTGCCAGGCGCGGTCGCCGGTCGACTGGCCGGCATCGAGCAGCGCATCGGCCAGGGCCTGATCATGACTGAACAGCCCGGTGGCGTGTTTGCCCAGTGCGACAACGCAGGCGCCGGTGAGCGTGGCGATATCGATGACAACATCCGGTTTGAACTTCCCGGCATAGGTGAGCGCATCGCAAAGAATCAGCCGGCCTTCCGCATCGGTATTGAGAACTTCGATCGTCTGTCCGCTCATGCTGGTGACAATATCGCCCGGCTTGGTGGCCAGGCCGTCGGGCAGGTTCTCGGTGGAAGGCACGATACCCACCAGGTTGACCGGCAGCTTCATTTCCGCCACGGCGGAAACGGTACCGAATACACTGGCCGCGCCACACATGTCGAACTTCATTTCATCCATGGCGGAACCCGGTTTCAGGGAGATGCCGCCGGAATCGAAGGTAACGCCCTTGCCGACCAGTACCGTCGGCTTGCTGTTCTTTTTGCCGCCGTTGTATTGCATGACAATCAGTTTGGCCGGTTGGCGGCTGCCGCGTGACACGGACAGCAGCGCGCCCATGCCGAGTTTTTCCATGTCCTTTTCTTCCAGTACCCGTACCTTGAGTGAAGGGAAGGTCTTCTTCAGGGCACGGGCCTGGTCGGCGAGGTCGGAGGGTGTACAGTAATTGCCCGGGCGGTTACCCAGGGTGCGGGCGAGGTTCATGCCGTGGGCAATGGCGGTGCCGGCGCGTATGCCCGCGCGAATGGCGGACCCGTCCGCGCGGCTGGCGCTGGTGATACTGAGGCGGCGCAACGGGTGTCTGGGTGGTTTGGCGTCGCTTTTGAGCTCATCGAAACGGTACACAGCGTCTTCGCTGGCGGCGACAAGCTGTTGGGCTTTCCACGCGATGTCGCGGTCTTCCACCTCGATCTCGGTCAGCCAGCTGGCGGCATCGCCGGCGCCGCTGTCCTGCAGGGCGTTGGCAGCGGCCGATGCCAGCTTGTTGAATGCCTGGGGCGACAGGGTTTTGTCTTCTCCGCAGCCAACGACGAGGATGCGTTTCGCCTTGATGTTGCCGGCCGGGGCGAGGATCAGCGTGGTTTTGCCGCAGTCGGTCTTGATATCGCCCTGCTTGATCAGCGCGCTGATCTGGCCCCCACTGGCCTTGTCGAGGCGTGTTGCGGCGGCTGACAGGCGGCGTGGCGACGAAACGGCGACGACCGCGCAGCCACTGGCCAGCGTGTCGGCTTCGCCGGTTTTGCTATTGAAGTCCATGAACTACTCCCTCGGTTGGAATTTCGTGCGTTATGCTGGATTATCGCACTGGCGCAAATTTAACAGGCCGGGCGCTGATTTGAAATGCCGCAACGGCCGTAAAGGAAAACCCGACGCCCCATGTCTTCTGTCCTGCATCGTTACCTTGGCCGTGAACTGCTGCGTTACTGGCTGGCGT
>JALWRY010000415.1 GCA_027080445.1 Thiohalobacter sp.
TCTGTTACTTGTTCCGCCGCTCCGAAAGGCCCTGATCCGGTGGTTTATCAGCCGTTCTTCCGTCCCCTTTGAGCCGCCCCGCGGGCCGGGCGAGTCGCACGAACACCACCCGCGTACGATCGAAGGAGAGTGTCGCCGCGAGGACGACTAGGAACCGGAGTGGCCTTAACTTTTTGCTTGACTCTTCAACTTTGCCGACTATTATTAGCACTCACTAAGGTCGAGTGCTAACAAGTTCTCGCCAAACAACCCAGACAGTCTTGAAAGGAGAAAGCTCTGATGAATCTTCGTCCACTTCATGATCGAGTGATCGTCAAACGCATGGAAGAGGAAACTACCTCTCCGGGTGGCATCGTTATACCGGATTCGGCCGCCGAAAAACCCAGCCGTGGTGAGGTTATTGCGGCCGGTAACGGCAAGCGCAACGACAACGGCGATGTGGTGCCGATGGACGTCAAGGTCGGCGATAAAGTGCTGTTTGGCAAGTATTCCGGCACCGAGGTCAAGGTTGAAGGTGATGAACTGCTGGTGATGCGTGAAGAAGACATCATGGCGGTCATCGAAGCCTGATGCGCCGAACCCGCGACTGAACAGAATTGATATAGAGGAATAGCGAAATGACAGCCAAAGATGTGAAATTCAGTGATGAAGCCCGCCAGCGCATGGTCGCCGGCGTGAATATTCTGGCCGATGCCGTCAAGGTTACACTGGGTCCCAAGGGCCGCAACGTGGTGCTGGACAAGGCGTTTGGCGCCCCCACCGTCACCAAGGACGGCGTTTCCGTGGCCAAGGAAATCGAGCTGGAAGACAAGTTCGAGAACATGGGCGCGCAGATGGTGAAGGAAGTGGCTTCCCAGACGTCCGATATTGCCGGTGACGGTACCACCACGGCTACCGTGCTGGCGCAGGCCATCGTCCGCGAGGGTATGAAAGCCGTTGCGGCGGGCATGAACCCGATGGATCTCAAACGTGGTATCGACAAGGCGGTGAATGTTGCCGTGGGCGAACTGAAGAAGCTGTCCGAGCCCTGCTCCGATACCAAGGCCATCGCCCAGGTCGGCACCATCTCTGCCAACTCTGACGAGAACGTCGGCGAGATCATCGCCGAGGCGATGGAAAAGGTCGGCAAGGAAGGCGTTATCACGGTCGAGGAAGGTTCCTCACTGGAGAACGAACTGGACGTCGTGGAAGGCATGCAGTTCGACCGCGGTTACCTGTCTCCCTACTTTGTCACCAACCAGCAGAACATGCAGGCCGAACTGGAAGAGCCCTTCGTGCTGTTGTTCGACAAGAAGATCTCCAACATCCGCGACCTGCTGCCGATCCTGGAAGGTGTGGCCAAGGCCGGACGTCCGTTGCTGATCATCTCTGAAGATACCGAAGGCGAGGCCCTGGCGACACTGGTGGTCAACAGCATCCGTGGTATCGTCAAGGTCTGCGCCGTCAAGGCACCGGGCTTCGGCGACCGTCGCAAGGCCATGTTGCAGGATATCGCCATCCTCACCGGTGGCCAGGTGATTTCCGAGGAAGTCGGTCTGTCACTGGAGAAGACCACACTGGACGACCTGGGCAGCGCCAAGCGCATTCTGGTCTCCAAGGAAAACACCACGATCATCGATGGCGCCGGCAGCAGCGACGAGATCGAAGCGCGCGTCAACCAGATTCGTGCCCAGATCGAGGAAGCGACTTCCGACTACGACAAGGAAAAACTGCAGGAACGCGTGGCCAAGCTGGCCGGCGGTGTGGCAGTGATCAAGGTTGGCGCTGCCACCGAAGTCGAAATGAAAGAAAAGAAAGCCCGTGTCGAAGACGCCCTGCACGCCACCCGTGCGGCGGTCGAGGAAGGTGTGGTTGCCGGTGGTGGTGTGGCACTGCTGCGCGCCCGTGCGTCCATGGACAAGCTGACCGGCGACAACCACGACCAGAACATGGGTATCGACATTGCCCGTCGCGCCATGGAAGAGCCGCTGCGCCAGATCTGCTCCAACGCCGGTGACGAGGCGTCTGTGGTCCTCAATAAGGTCGTGGAAGGCAAGAAGCAGTTTGGTTACAACGCTGCAACCGGTGAGTACGGCGATATGCTGAAAATGGGTATCCTCGATCCCACCAAGGTGACGCGTACCGCACTGCAGAACGCGGCTTCTGTCGCGGCGCTGATCATCACCACCGAGGCGATGGTTGCCGAGAAGCCCAAGGAAGAAGCCGGTGCCCCGATGGGCGGCGGTATGCCGGACATGGGCGGCATGATGTAAGCGGTTTTACTTCGGTAGTACCAAAAAGCCCGCCGAAAGGCGGGCTTTTTTATGCCTGACGTTTTAAAGGGGACAGATTTATTTGACTAAAAGGGGACGGTTTTAAAACTGTCCCCTTTTAAACGTTGAGGTAAACCCAGCCCTCGCTCAAGCGCGTAAGAATATGCTCCAGCGCCGAAGGTGTAACTTCAACATCGGGCAACAGTTTGACCTGGCTGTTATTACCTTCAATTTCGCGTACGTGGTCGATGGCATCCTTGCACGCCAGGAACGTCAGGTTGATATAGCGTTGCTGGAGCTGGCGCACACGATCCGCGTAGGGCGAGTAACCGGCGCGCAGCATTCGAATCGCACTGGCGTTGGCCACCACCTCGATCTCTGCGCCGTCATCCCCGTATTTCTTCAGCAAGGTTTCCGCCGTGGTCAGTGCTTCGTCGAACTTTTGGGGGCTGGATGTGTTCAGGTGAACAATAATGTGTTTGATGCCGCGTTGTGCATCGATCTTGCTCATGTCGGTATTCTGGAAGGCGTTGTGTTCGTCCCAGTACATGGCGTGCAGCGCAGCCGGTCCGGTCGGGGCCTTCGCCGGCTGGTGCATGGCCCAGCCGAGGAGCGTACCCAGGCCCACCAGCAGGGAGGCGGCCAGCCCCTGGGTCCAGCGGCTCATGCGCCGGGCCGTTGGCAGGCGGTACTGCTCAATGGCGGGAGGTTTCTCGTAGGCGTGGCGCACCAGTTCACTGAGTCGGCGCAGTTCGCAGGCCTGCTGGCTCAGTTCACGGTCGTTGCCCAGCGCCTCGAAAACCTCGCTCTTGCCGTCAGCATCCAGTTCGCCGTCAA
>JALWRY010000416.1 GCA_027080445.1 Thiohalobacter sp.
CAGTCTGCCGGATCCTGTCCTGACCCAAGGGGCCTGTCATCGGGAGGTGCAACATGTGAAGTCCGTGCAAGCCTTGACAGGTCAAAACATATCAGCCCGCATATTGCACCAAAAAGAAAGGCAAAACCCCGATAGTTCGATAAAATACAGTTGCTTAGACCGTTATCGAACGAGGTTTTGCCTGTGACAGAATGTACCCAAGAATCCTTTGCTTTTCCAGTCTGCAAACGCCGGGTTGTGGAGGCCGATTTTCGAGGCGGAGACATCACTTCCAACGGTGGTGTGCTGCTGCTTCGGGAGGCGGACCGGCGGCTGGGGCTGTGCGAGGCGGTAGCCCGGGTTTTGAAGGATCCGCGCGACCCACGCCGGTGCCTGCACGACAGTGAGGATCTGCTGCGCCAGCGGGTGTATGCGCTGGCGTTGGGGTATGAGGATCTGAACGATCACGATGCGCTGCGGCATGATTTGGCGGTGCAAACGGCGGTGGATCGGATCGAGCCGCTGGCGAGCAGTGCCACGCTGTGCCGCTGGGAGAACCGGGCGGACCGGGAGGTGGCCTGGCGGATTCACGAGGTGATGCTGGAGCGCTTCATTGCCTCGTTTGATACGCCGCCCGAGGAGTTGATCCTGGATTTCGATGCCACGGACGATGCGGTGCATGGGAAGCAGGAGGGGCGGTTCTTCCACGGCTACTACGATCATTACTGTTTTCTGCCCTTGTACGTGTTCTGTGGGGACCAGCTGTTGGTCAGCTACCTGCGTCCCAGCAAGATCGATGCGGCCCGGCATGCGTGGGCGATACTGGCGCTGCTGGTCAGTCGGCTCCGGCGGGCGTGGCCGAAGGTCAGGATCGTCTTTCGGGGCGATTCGGGGTTTTGCCGCTGGCGCCTGGTGTCCTGGTGCGAACGTCATGACGTGGGCTACATCGTCGGGCTGGCCAAGAACAAGCGGCTCAATGCGCAGACCGCGGCGCTTCAGCGCCAGGCACAAGAGCAATATGCGGCCTCCAAAGAGAAGGTGCGATGGTTCACCGAGTTCCCCTATGCCGCTGGCAGTTGGAATCGCGAGCGCCGGGTGATTGCCAAGATCGAGCATACGGAGCAGGGCATCAACCCACGCTATATTGTCACCAATCTGGAAGGGGATCCCCGGGCGCTCTATGACACCCTTTATTGCGCCCGCGGCGAAATGGAGAACCGGATCAAGGAGCAGCAACTGGACCTCTTCGCTGACCGGACCAGTTGCCATCGCTGGTGGCCCAACCAGTTCCGGCGGCTGCTCTCGAGCCTGGCCTATACCCTGCTGGAGGCCATACGACGCCTGGCACTGGCCGGAACCGAACTGGAACAATCCTATGTGGGCACCTTGCGCTTGAGACTGCTCAAAATCGGGGCCGTCATTGTGCGCAATACCCGGCGGATCCGCTTCCTGCTCTCGAGCGCCTGCCCGGACAAGGCGCTGTTCTTCCTTGCAGCCTCAAGGCTCGCCCCAGGATAGCGACCTCGCTGATCCCCTCTTCTTCATGGCGGAATGGGATGCGCATACCTCGCGCAGGCTCAGTGCTTGCCCGTTGCCCGAAAAATCGGTCTCACCACGTCAAAACAGCACCAGAATTCAGTGAAACAGCACGCGTCCAGGCAGCTTCCTGGGCCATCGAGCACTCGCCAACGGCACTATGCCTCATTCACCCCGATTCACCACGCCTGGAATAAGGCATGATGCAATATGCGGGCTAAGGGCCGCCGCGAACGATGAGCTTGCGCCAGGTCTTATCGCCCGCCCGCCTAGCGAAGCGGTCTTTTTGCTGGTAGCTTCCCCCGCTTATCTAGAGCGAAACGGCTCTCCGGCGCGGATTGATGAACTGGAAAGCCACGCCTTGCTGCACTACAACAGCATTAATTGGGATGGCAGCCTGCCGATGCACGAAAGCCCGCATGAACAGAGTCCTAAAGTGAGGCGGCGTCCTGTACTTGGCAGTGATAATGAAACCCTGCTCTATTTGGCTGCCATTGCCGGTATGGGCATGATCGACGCCGATCTGAAAGCCGGACGCCTGGAAGCAATCCTCCCTCAGCAATTACGCTTCAAAGCTACGCTTTACGCCATTTATTCAAATAGAAAACACCTTTCCGCAAAGGTCAGGACTTTTATCGATTTCTGGAGCGAACGATTTCGGGCAGGAGGATAAAGCATGAAATTGATTTTGACAAACAAGGCGAAAAACGCGCTGGAAAAGCAATCGCTGCCTTTGCACATCGTGCTCGAGCTTTTGTTCAGCTGCATGATCCGAAAACGGGTCTTGTTTGTAGAAAAATTCCCGCCGGATACCGTCTTCATGGAGACCGGAAATCCTCACTTGCAAGTCGCATTTCGCGCAGTCGCCACGAAAACCTGTCTGATTTCAGATCAGCCTGTACCCGATCTTGAAACCTTTCCTGTCAAGCGCATCGAGGCCTTCCTTCCACGCTGGTTTAAACTGGATAATATCGGCGGAAAGTGGCTGGGAGAATTCGGTTATGCCGATGCCGAAGCAAACGGCAGGGAATCTGAACGATGACAGGTTTTCGCCATCTGAAGGATCTCCAGTACAAGCTGAGCGGTGACTTTGGCACGAAGACAAAAAAATAACGGCTGAGAGCTTGCTAGGAACGGATGTCATGTCAAAACCCCGTCCAGGCGGAAGTTCATCGCATGCTGAAATGAAAATTCTCTCATTGCTTGAGAGAGTCAGGACCCTGTCATCTAAATTCGTAAGCCATTGAAAAGCGGAGCGGGCGTTTGCTCGCAAAACGTCGGCGGCAAGGAGGCCGCCGTCGAGCCTACAGGGATGTATTCACTGCGTTTTTCCGGGCAGACACCCGCTCCGCCACGGTTAGATGACGTGGTCCTGTTGAGAGAGTTGACTTGCGTTCTCCATTTCGATAAAAATGGCGCTCTTCAGCATGCGCCTGATATAAAACCCCATGAACGGCGATGGAGTTCGCCCCGAACCGCCGCATTGCGGCTGATGACTCCTGCCCCGGATGACCGGGACGATTCCGTATGGAGACCATCAAAGCCGCAAAATGATCTATTTCTCAT
>JALWRY010000417.1 GCA_027080445.1 Thiohalobacter sp.
GTTGCCGGTGACCGAATCGCTGACCACGATATTCTTGCCGGTGAAGTCGGCCAACAACTGCAGCACGGAGCGTACTTCGATATCCTGGAAGTTCAGCGACAGGCGTTCGCCGGTATAGCGGAACTTCTTCTTCTTGCGCTGTTCCTTCTCTTCCTTGGTGGTTTTTCGTATTTCAACCGTAAACTGGTTGTCAGTCTGGTAGGCGAGGTGTTCGTATTCACCAATCGGGGTGATTTCCATGCGCACCTTGTGACCCTTTTGTTCGGTATCGATCTGTTTCACCGGTGTGGCGAAATCTGTCACGTCGAGGCGGCGCTCCAGTTTTTCCGGCAGTGTGGCGCCTTTGAAATCCAGCACGATCTTGCCGGCTTCCTGTCGCATATCTACCGGAATGGAGGGGTCGGACAAGGTGACTATGACACGCCCTTCACCCTGTTCGCCGCGGCGGAAATCGATACCTGTTATGGACGGCTCGATGCTTGCGGTTGCAGCGGTCTTTCCTGTTGCAGGCGTTGTGGCGGATGGCGTACTCGCAACCCGCTGGCCCTGTGCGCCAAGGACAACAACAACATTGTTTCCGTCAACACGGGTTTCGTAGGGCACCATCTCGAACAGGTTCAGTACGATACGGGTGCGGCCTTTCACCTCAACGGCAGTGACGCTTTTTGCCGGGCCGATGCCAATCGGCTGTGAGCGTTTGGCCAGTTCACTCTTTGTTGCCGGCAGGTCGAAAGCGATACGCGCCGGGTTGTCGATGGTAAAGCTTGCAGGATTGGAGACGGGATGACTGAGCTTGAAGATAATCTGTACCTGGTTCCCGGGCAAACCGGCAAAATTGATCTCCTTCAGCGCATTCAGCTGTGGTGCAGCGGCGTAGCCGGTTTGCAGTCCGCCGGCGATCAGTAACACGCCCAGTGCCAGCAGTCTGTTCAGTGTACGGGCGGCTGACCACCAGCTGCTCCGCGCGGCATCCTTCCACATTGTGTGAGTTGCGTTCATCGTTTTTATCTCCAATTACTCGCTGAGTGCCAGTGAAGCCGGACGTTCAATCCATCCTCCGAGGCCATCTGGCACGATCTCGGTCAAGTCCACTTCGGATTCGGTGATTTTTACAATCTTGCCATAGTTCTGGCCCATGTAGTTGCCAGGTTTTACGCGGTGTATGGTGCTGTCGCTCATGCGCACCAGCGCCCATGAGTGCCCGTTTCGCGCAAGCGTTCCTACCATGCGCAGTCCGTCCAGCGGTTCCGACTCAAGCGGTTCGCGCGGGCGGTTCAGGTCGGGCGAAATGCCCCCGTTTGAAGCCTGCGCAACCTGCGACCGTGGTGTCGAGTAGGACGGCGGGGTGAAAGGATCACGCTTGTCCATGGCGGCATAGAGATGCGTCTCAAAAGGCTTGAATTCGGGCAGAGGCTCTACGCGGGCATGTTGACGGGATTTGACGGCTTCAACATAGCTGCGCAGGTCTTCGGTATTGTTACCTGCACAGGCGGCAAGACCGCCGAGCAACAGGCCGGCTGTCGCGAAACGCGCCAGTGTGTGCAGTTTTCCTGCCGGGTGGTGACTCATTGGGCGCCTCCTTCTTCCTCGTTTTCATCCATGTAGCGGTAGGTTTTTGCGAGCATTTCCATGGTCAGCTTGCCGTCCTTGTTTTCCTGGATATTGATGTCGTGGACCGTGACAATACGCGGCAGGGCTGCGACGCCGCTGATAAATTCACCAAATTCGTGGTAGTTACCCTTTACGCGGATGCTGATCGGGAGTTCTGCATAGAATTCTTTTGGTACCTCGGCCTGGGGTTTGAACAGTTCGAATTCCAGGCCGGCAGCGAGGCCGGTCTGGGAAATGTCCACCAGCAGGTCGGCGACTTCCGTCTTGTTCGGCAGCTGCCTCAGCATGGCGCCGAACGATTCGCGCATTTCCGCAAGTTGCTGTTCATAGGCTTTCAGGTTGGCGGCTTTCTGTGCGCGCCGTTCAAACGTGTTGCGCAGGGTGACTTCCTTGTGCTCGGACTTTTCAAGTTGCGCGCGCTGGTCCTTGATGTCGAGCCAGTAGCCGGCGCCGAGCACGCCGACAAAGACCAGGGCGATCACAAAAATACGTGCCGGCAGGGGCCAGTTGGCAATGTTGCTCAGGTCGAGTTCATTCAGTTCTGAAAGATCCATCAGCCTTTCTCCTCCGCAGATTCCGCAGATTCCTCGGTGGGCGTGATCTGTTTGGCGCGCAAGACAAAGGTTGCGGTACGACGCTTGTCCTCTTCCTTGGTTTCGATGACGTCCAGGCGGGGCTTGCCCATCCACTTCGAGTTATCGATATTTCGCATGTAGGCGGAAACCCGGGCATTCGACTGGGCAACGCCGCTCATGGTCAGGGAATCGCCTTTCTGCGTAATCGCGTTCAGGAAAACGCCGTCAGGCAGGGTATAAACCAGTTCGTCCATCAGGTGAACGCTTTGCGGACGGCTGTGCTGCAACTGCTGGATAATATCCATGCGCGCGAGCAGGTCGGCCTTGGTTTTTTCAAGGTCCTTGATCTTCGCGATTTTCTTGTCGAGCGAGGCGATCTCGGTTTCCAGGAACTTGTTGCGGTTGTCCTGCTGTTCGATGAGCCCGCTCATCTGCATGTGCGTCAGCAGGATCAGCAAGCCGGCGACGATAGCGGTGCCAACACCGATAACGGCAAACTGCTGTTGCTGTTCCTTGCGAAGTTCTTCTCTCCAGGGGAGTAGGTTGATATGTGCCATTAGTCGAAACTCCTCAGTGCCAGTCCACAGGCAATCAGCAGTGCCGGTGCGTCATTGCTCAATGACTGCGGCTTCACGCGTGAAGACAGCGACATGGAGGCAAACGGGTTGGCGACCAGTGTTTCCACGCCGAGGCGTTCCTGCAGCAGGTCGGCAATACCGGGAACCGAGGCGCTGCCGCCGGCGAGAATAATCTGCTCGACACTGTTGTACTGGCTGGAGCCGAAGAAAAACTGCAGGGAGCGGCTGACCTGCTGGCACATCGCTTCCTTGAAGGGTTCGAGTACCTCGGGTTCGTAGTTTTCCGGCAAGCCGCCCTGGCGTTTCGCCATCCCGGCTTCTTCATAGGACAGGCCATAACGACGCATGATTTCCTCGGTAAGCTGTTTGCCACCGAAGATCTGGTCGCGGGTGTAAATCAGTTTGCTGTCGTGGAGTACGTTCAGCGTTGTCATCGTGGAGCCTACATCGATCACGGCAACGGTCTTGTCGGCGCCGTGATCCGGAACCTGGTCCAGCAGCAGCTGGAAGGCATTCTCCGTGGCGTAGGCCTCGACATCGACGACCTTGATGTCCAGTCCGCCGTTTTCGACGGCGGCGGCGCGCATATCGACGGTCTCCGTCCGGCAGGCGGCCAGCAGGACATCCACGGTGTCCGGGTTGTTGTCCGAGGCGCCCAGCACCTCGAAATCCAGGCTGACTTCTTCAAGCGGGTAGGGGACGTATTGATCGGCTTCCATCTCGATCTGGCTGTGCAGCTCGTCATCCGACAGGTTGTTGGGCATCGGGATCACCTTGGTAATGACCGATGAGCCCGCCACGGCGACTGCCGCATTGCGGGTATGCGCCCCGGCGCGTTTCATCGCGCGTCGCACGGCCTCGCCCACCGCTTCCACGTCAGTGATGTTCTTTTCCACGACGGAATTGGGCGGTAACGGCTCTACCGCGTAGCTTTCAACGCGATAACGGTTCCCGTTTCGGCTGAGTTCGAGTAATTTGACCGCGGATGAGCTGATATCCAGCCCGACCACCGGCGGTTTTTTCCGTGTAAACAGTTGCGCGATCTGCACCGTTATTTCCCTTTAATTCACTGCAATTGCAGTGTATTGATACGGTTATGGATTAGAGAGCAACAACAAATACTTGTCAATCAAGTGCTCTTTATCCACTCGGGTTCGATTCAGAGTATCGGACGCTTTATACTGAAGTTTAGGAATCCTTTTGATTTTAATTTTGAACCCGGTCACATCCCGCCAAATTTATGACACTTAATACCCGATTTATGCGCTTTCTGCTGGCGTCAGTGTTCGCACTCTCGGTAGCCGGAGTTATCGTCGTAGCGGCTGCCTACTTCTATATAGCACCACAGCTGCCGCCCATCGAACGGCTGAAAGACGTCCAGCTCCAGGTGCCGCTGCGGGTGTATACGCACAGTGGTGAGTTGATGGCGGAGTTTGGCGAGCAGCACCGTGAGCCGGTGCGTTACGAGCAGTTGCCGCAGGCGGTCATCGACGCCATCCTGGCGACAGAGGATGACCGTTTCTTCCAGCACCCCGGGGTCGATTACCAGGGGCTGGTGCGCGCGATGGTGGAACTGATCCGTACCGGGAAAAAGCGCCAGGGCGGCAGTACCATCACCATGCAGGTAGCGCGCAACTTTTTCCTGAGTCGTGAAAAGACCTATTTGCGCAAGCTCACGGAAATTTTCCTGGCGTTGAAAATCGAGCACTACCTGAGCAAACAGGAAATACTCGAACTGTACCTGAACAAGATTTATTTCGGTCACAGAGCCTACGGCATCGGTGCCGCGGCGCGGGTATACTACGGCGTGGATATCGACCAGTTGACGATCCCGCAGATTGCCATGATCGCCGGCCTGCCGAAGGCGCCCTCGGCCAATAATCCCCTCAGTAACCCGAAGCGCGCACTGCAGCGGCGTAACTATGTACTGGGGCGCATGTATGCACTGGGTTTTCTGGATGCCGATTCCTACAGGAAAGCCCTGGACACACCGGACAACGCCAGCCTGCACAAGGCGGCAGTCGAGCTGAAAGCCCCCTGGGTGGCGGAAATGGTGCGCCGCTATATGCGCGAGCACTATGGCGACGACGTCTACACGGCCGGTTACAAGGTCTACACCACGCTTGACGCCACGCGCCAGCGTGCGGCGAATGCCGGTGCGCGCAAGGCCCTGCTGGATTACGACCAGCGCCACGGTTACCGTGGCGTGGTGCGTCATATCGAACTGGCTGATGTGCTCGATGAAGACCGGGTGGCCGGTGAATTGAAAACTGTCCCGTCTTACGGTGGACTGGTGCCGGCGCTGGTCACCGCGGTTGAAGCGCGGTCAGTGCAACTGCGCCTGCGCGACGGCCAGCCGGCCAGCCTGGACTGGGACGGGCTTTCCTGGGCGCGCAAATATATTACCGTGAACCAGCGCGGCCCCAAACTGAAACAGGCCGCCGACGTCCTGGTGCGTGGCGATATCGTCTATCTCCAGCCGCTGGCGCAAGGACACTGGCGACTGGCGCAAATACCGCGGGTGACGGGCGCACTGGTGTCGGTCAGGCCGAAGGACGGCGCCCTGCAGGCGCTGGTCGGCGGCTTCGATTTTTATCTCAGCAAATTCAACCGCGCGTTGCAGGCGCAACGGCAGCCCGGTTCCAGCTTCAAGCCCTTCATCTATTCGGCTGCACTGAACAAGGGTTACACCGTCGCCAGCCTGTTTAACGATGCGCCGGTAGTGTTCGATGATCCTTCACTGGAGACCACCTGGCGGCCGGAAAATTACAGCGGCAAATTCTACGGTCCGACGCGCATGCGGGTGGCGCTGACGCATTCGCGCAACCTGGTGTCGATCCGACTGCTGCGCGCGATTGGTCCGCATTATGCCGCGCGCTATGTACAGCGCTTCGGTTTCCGCCCGGACCAGATACCCAAAGACCTGTCGCTGGCGCTGGGCAGCGGTACCGCCACGCCCATGGAAATGGCGCGCGCCTACAGTGTGTGGGCCAATGGCGGTTTCTACATCGAACCTTATTTCATCGAGGAAATCCGTGATGCCCGTGACGAAGTCCTGTTTCATGCCAACCCGGCGATTGCCTGCAACGATTGCGAAACGGTCCCGGCAGTCACCGCCGATAGCGTGACAGATAGCGGTGGGGGCGAGACGGCCGCGGAAGCGGCATCGCCGGCGCCGGTCTATGCGAAAAGGGTTGTCGATGCCAGTAACGTCTACCTGATGACCTCAATGATGCAGGATGTGGTAAAGCACGGCACCGGTCGCCGCGCCCTGGTGCTGGGCCGCAAGGACCTCTCTGGCAAAACGGGTACCACCAATGATCAGCGCGATGCCTGGTTCTGTGGCTTTAATACGCAGATCGTCACTACCGTGTGGGTGGGTTTTGACCAGGTGCAACCACTGGGTAATGGCGAGACAGGCAGTCGTGCCGCCTTGCCGATGTGGATCGATTATATGCGGGTTGCCCTGAAAGGGGTGCCGGAATCCGTGCTGCCGCAGCCGCCCGGCCTGGTCACCGTGCGTATCGATCCCAAAACCGGCCTGCGCATGCCGCGCGGCCAGAGTGGCGGCGTGTTCGAAATCTTCCGACCCGAGTATGCACCGCGCCAGTACAGTCAGCCGGCGGCAGACGGTGCGCATGGCGAATCTGCCGATACCCCCGTCGAGCCACTGTTCTGATCATGGCAAAAGTTTCCGGCAAGGGCATGCAGATGCGTGTGCGCATTGCGCAGGAGGCGGCGCGCCTGATGGCGGAACAGGGCATTACAGATTTTTACGTGGCCAAGCGCAAGGCGGCGCAACACCTTGGCGCACCGGATACCAGCAACATGCCGCGTAATGCGGAGGTGGAGGAAGCCCTGGCGGCCTACCAGCGCCTGTTCCAGGCGGGTGAGCAGGCCATGCACCTGAACGATCTGCGGCTCAGTGCAACACGGGCCATGCGTTTCCTGGAGGATTTCAATCCCCGGCTGGTGGGTTCCGTACTCAGTGGCACAGCCGGGCCGCATTCGGATATCAATCTGCACCTGTTCGCGGACACCGCCGAACAGGTCGCACTGTTCCTGATGGAGCAGACTATTCCCTACGAAGACAAACTGAAACGTTTCAGGCTGGGGCGTGATGAAACACGGGAGTTCCCGGTATTCCGTTTTCGCGCCGGTGAACATGCCGTGGAGCTGACGGTATTTCCGAACGAAGGACGTCGTGAAGCGCCGCGCAGCCCGGTCGATGGCAAGCCCATGCGGCGCGCCTCGCTGCAGGATGTGGAGTTACTGCTGCATGAGACAGAATCAGGTTTTACAGAGACAGGTAACGGGCAATGAAAATTGGTACGCCCCTGGCGAAAACCGCAACGCAGGTCATGCTGCTCGGCAGCGGCGAACTGGGCAAGGAAGTGATTATCGCCCTGCAGCGACTTGGGGTGGAAGTGATCGCGGTAGACCGCTACGCAGATGCGCCGGGACACCCGGTGGCGCACCGGGCGCACGTGATCGATATGGCGGATGGCGCTGCCCTGCGCGCACTGGTTGAGAAAGAACGGCCCCGGCTTATCGTGCCGGAAATCGAGGCGATCGCCACGGACACGCTGGCGGAAATCGAACGTGATGGTCTGGCGACTGTCATTCCGACAGCGCGCGCCGTACAGCTGACCATGAACCGTGAAGGTATACGCCGGCTGGCGGCGGAAACGCTGGGCTTACCGACATCCGCCTATGCCTTTGCGGAAAGCCTGGATGAACTGACCACGGCGATTGAGGGTGGTATCGCTTATCCCTGCATCATCAAGCCGGTAATGTCGTCCTCGGGCAAGGGACAGTCGCTGGTAAAGCACGCTGGTGAACTGGCGGATGCCTGGGCCTATGCAAAGTCAGGGGGGCGGGTGGACCGTGGCCGTGTCATCGTGGAATCGCTGGTGCGTTTTGATTACGAAATCACCCTGCTGACAGTCCGGTCTGCGAGCGCGTCCGGTGAGATCGTGACAAGTTATTGTGCCCCGGTCGGTCACATCCAGAAACAGGGCGACTATGTCGAAAGCTGGCAACCGCAGCCGATGAGTGAAGCGGCGCTGGCGCGCGCGCAGGAAATTGCCCGTGCTGTGACGGACAGTCTGGGCGGGTGCGGCCTGTTCGGCGTGGAACTGTTTGTTGCCGGTGACGATGTCTGGTTCAGTGAAGTCAGTCCACGGCCCCACGACACCGGTATGGTAACCATGGTGACCCAGTGGCAGAACGAGTTTGAGTTGCACGCGCGCGCCATCCTCGGTTTGCCGGTCGATACCAGCCTGCGAAACCCCGGTGCGAGCGCCGTGATCTACGGCGGTATGGACGACAAGGGTATCGCCTTCTCCAATCTTGAACACGCGCTTGCCGTTCCGGGCAGTGAATTGCGCCTGTTCGGCAAGCCGGAGGCGTTTCAACGGCGCCGCATGGGTGTGGCGCTGGCGCGTGGCGAGAGTGTCGAGCAGGCGCGTGAACGTGCCGGCAAGACAGCAGCGTTGGTGAAGCCGCTGGCTTCGTAGTCCATCAGTCCCCCCGTCATTGCACCCCAAGAGTATTTCCCGGGGCCTTCCGTTACAGGTGCGGCGCCGGCTTGTAGTGCTTCGGAAAACCACTGCGCGCCACGCCTGAATCGATTGCCGCCTGGGCCACCGCCGGGGGCACGAAATCCATTAAACGCGGGTCGAATGGCGTGGGGATAATATAGTCCGGGCCGAAGCTCATGTGGTCCTTGCGATAGGCGGCGGTAATCTCCGCAGGCACCGGTTCGTGGGTCAGGGCGCGCAGGCCTTCGACGGCCGCCATCAGCATGGCTTCGTTGATGGCACGGGCGCGTACATCCAGCGCGCCACGAAAAATAAACGGGAAGCCCAGTACATTATTGACCTGGTTGGGGTAGTCGCTGCGCCCGGTCGCCATAATGACATCTTCACGCACCCGGTGCGCCACTGCCGGGTTGATCTCCGGGTCAGGGTTGGATAGCGCGAACACCACGGGCTGCTCCGCCATGCTGCGGATCATGGCTTCACTCACCAGGTTCGGGCCTGAGACACCGATAAACACATCGGCATCGCGCATGGCGTCAGCGAGCGTTTCAAGTTCCGTATCGACAGCAAATTCCTGCTTATGGGTGTTCAGGTCCTCGCGCGAGGTGCGAATGATGCCCTTGCGGTCAATCATAAAAATATTTTCTGGGCTGGCGCCCAGTACCTTGAGCAGGCGCATGGAGGCAAGACCGGCGGCGCCCGCACCGAGGCAGACGATGCGCGCCTCGCTCAGCGGCTTGCCCTTGATCTCCAGCGCATTGAGCAGGCCGGTACAGATAATCACAGCAGTGCCATGCTGGTCGTCGTGAAATACCGGTATATCCAGTCGCTCCATCAGCGCCTGCTCGATTTCAAAGCAGCGCGGCGCGGCAATGTCTTCCAGGTTGATGCCGCCAAAGCCGCCGGCGATGCGCGCTACCGTATCGATAAAGTCTGCTGTGTTGTCCGCCTCGACCTCGATATCGTAGACATCGATATCGGCAAAACGCTTGAACAGCACGGCCTTGCCTTCCATGACCGGTTTGCCGGCCAGCGACCCGACATTACCCAGCCCCAGTACGGCCGTACCATCGGTGATGACGGCGACCAGGTTGCCCTTGCCGGTGTAGCGGTAGGCCTCGTCGGCATTCGTTTCGATGGCGCGCACCGGCTCCGCCACGCCGGGCGTGTAGGCCAGCGCAAGCTCACGCTGGGTGGTGCAGGGTTTGGTGACATGGGTAGCGATTTTCCCGGGTGTGGGGAATTCGTGGTAGTTGAGTGATTCCTGTTTCAGATCTTCAAACATGAGTGACGGCTGGCCTGTGCAAGTTTCCAATACGGCATGATAACAAGCTTGCGTCCCGCCGGGTGACTAACGAACAATTTTCAGTCGTTGTCCGGGTCTGGGTTCACCTTCGGGGTAGAGGTCGTTCAGCAGGCGCAGTTGTGCTTCGGCGTACTCCGGAATCGGCGAATGCCGTGCCAGTGCAGCAAATCGTGTGCCCGGTTTTGCCGTGATCAGTTTGAGGTGCAGGCCGCCGGCCAGCTTTTTCTCTTTGGCCGACAAGGCGTGGTAGCTGCGCGCGATTTGCAGGAATGTCTCGTCATAGCGCGCCTGGTCGTTGTTCGCCCGGCTCAGTCCCGTAAACAGATAGGCGTGCTCGCCGACAATGATCACCACCAGCCGCGCGCTGCGTTGGCCCATTCTGGTGTTGAGCCGTGTGGTCGCTGTGTAGGCCCGTCGCCCGGCAATGGTCAGGTGGCGGCCGTTGCGTAGTGGCTTGAAGTCCTGCTGTCGCAGGTATTCGTACGGCGAGAGGGGGGTTTTTGGTGTTTCCACGCGGAGTTCGAGATAGGCTTTCTGCTGCGGCGCCAGCGCCACCAGGCGATCCGGCCGGTTTTTAATTATCCAGTCATCGGGGAAGGTCAGGCCGAAATCCAGCGGCTTGTGCAGGAAGCGCCCTTTCAGCACGATGCCGCCGGCTTCGCTGTCGCCGAACGCCAGTCCATCCAGCGCAGCGAGGAAATCCGCGCGCTCCGGCCGGGTGACGCCCCTGACCTTCAGGTGGCGGGCCTCGCCGACGACTTCCTGCAGGCGCCGGTCGTTTCGCGGGTGACTGGCGAAGACACCGTGGTACGCGTGGGGTTCGCGGCCTTCTGCGCGGGCGCGCTGTTTTTCAAACAATTCCTGGTTTTTCAGCAGGCTGATCACATCGATCATGGCCTGCGGGTCATAGCCGGCGCGTGCCAGGTAACGTGCGCCAAGCCGGTCGGCTTCCAGCTCGTGTTCGCGCCCGTAGCCACTGAGCAGCGCCTTGCCCAGCACGCTGAACAGGTCATTGGCCGCCCGTACGCCCGTAGTGGCCTGCAGGATGGCGCCGGCCAGCCCGGTCACGGTGGCGGCGCTTTGCTGGCGTACCGAATGGCGCGCCGTGACGTGGCCAATTTCATGTCCCAGCACGGCGGCCAGTTGCGCTTCCGAATTGAGGTAGGCCAGCAGGCCGCGGTAGAGGTAGATATAGCCGCCGGGCAGTGCAAATGCGTTGACCTCCGGGCTGTCCAGCAGGGTGAAATGGTAGCTCAGTTGCGGGCGGTCGCTGGAACGCGCCACGCGCTGACCCACCCGGTCGATATAGGCAGCCAGCTCACGATCCTGGTAAGGCGGGATCTCCTTGAGGATCTGCTGGTTATACTGGCGTCCGAGGTTGATCTCCTCGGCTTCCGACATCAGTACGAAATCCTGCTTGCCGGTGACGGGGTTGGTGGCACAGCCCGCTACCAGGCCGGCCAGCAGGAGTACCAGCAGCAGCCAGGGCGAGGGTGAAGCACGAAGCGCGAAAACGGATTTCATGGTCACGGGCATTAGCGGGACAAGCTTAACACCGCCGGGTGGTGAATGTTGACACGCAACTTGCCGCGCGCGCGGTACAGCCAGCCGCGCACCTCCAGTTGCCGCCCGGCCCAGGCCGGCCCGGGTGGATTTTTGAACCACTGGCGGTCAGCATCGGGTAGTTTGAGCGTAAGCCGGTTGTCCAGTTCAATCCAGGTGGCGTTGCCGCCGTGATTCACGCGCGTGACGCGGCCGCGTACCCGCTGGAAGCCGGTGTCGCGCAGCGTCAGCTTGCGGGCCTGTCGTGCCTTCCAGGCCGGGTGTCCCCAGACGCCGCGCGCGGCCTTGCGCGCACGGTTTTCTGCCGCGCGGTAGCAGTCGAGGAAGTGTGTATTGGGCGGAATCACCACCTGCCAGCCCAGCCCCTCCGCGAGCAGCTTTGCCGTGAGATTCGTGTCGTGGATATCCCAGAGATCCGCCAGGTAACGGCCATAGCGATCCTTGCGCTGCTCGCCGTAGCGCAGTTTGACGCGGTTGCCGCTGGCGAACAGCAGTTGACGAAGTCGGTCGCGGGCACGGACAGCCAGTGGCTCGGCCGGTTTACCGTCGCGCCCCAGTTCGGGGGTATTGATGCCGATGACGCGGATTTTGCGGTCGTTGTCGAGCGTCAGCGTGTCGCCGTCGTGGACATAACGGACATGTACCGTTTCAGTATTGGCGGGCGGGCCGCAGTCCGGTGTGGCGGCTGATACGCCCGCACAGAACAGGACAAGCACAAAAAAGGCGCCCGCAGGCGCCTTTTTCAGCCAGTTCCGCATGCAGAACCTCAGGATTTCTTCATGCCGTACTTGCGGCGGAAGCGGTCGACGCGTCCACCCGTATCCAGCATCTTCTGCTTGCCGGTGT
>JALWRY010000418.1 GCA_027080445.1 Thiohalobacter sp.
CCATGGCGGTCAGGCTCCGTCTGTCTTGCCGGTGCGTCGACGTTCGATTTGCTCGATCTTCGTGTGTTGTTCGGAGGTCAGGTTTTCGGTGTTGAGTGGCATTACGTCGGCCTGTTCTGATTTTTTTGCCTTGACGCGCGCCAGTGCGGCTTCGATTTCGGCTTTCTTGGCGTCAGCGTTGCCGGCTTTGGGTTTCTTGTCCAGCGATTTACGCGCGCGGGCGCGCCGTTCCTCGAGGGCTTTTTTCTCGCGTTCCAGCCGCTCCTGCCGTGCTTCGTGACGTAGCCGGGCAAGGTCGGACTTCTCCCGTTCGCGTTCCATATCCCAGATCTCGGTCTTGGCGAAACGGTAGTACTGCACCAGCGGAATATGGCTGGGGCAGACCTGTGCGCAACAACCGCACTCGATACAATCGAACAGGTTGTAGTCCTGGATTTTCTCCATATCACGGGCAAAGGCATACCAGTACAGCTGTTGTGGCAGCAGGCTGGCAGGGCAGACATCCACGCACTGGGCGCAGCGGATGCAGGGGTGTGGCGGCGGGGGTTCCGGCGCCTCCTGCGCGCTGGCGGCAAGAACACAGTTGCTGGTCTTGATGATCGGTAACTGGTCGGTTCGCAGAGCGAAACCCATCATCGGGCCACCGACCAGCAGGCGGGCGACCTCGTCGGTATAGCCTCCACAGTGCTCGATCAGTGCTGCGATGGGCGTACCGATACGCACCTCGAGATTGCGAGGCTGGTTCACGCCGGCGCCCGTTACCGTGACGATACGCGAAATCAGTGGTTCGCCGTGATGAATGGCGCGGGCAATGGCCGCTGCCGTACCGACGTTATGGCAGACAACGCCGATATCGATCGGTAGTCCCTGGCTGGGAACCTCCTCGCCGGTCAGGGCGTAGATCAGCTGCTTTTCACCACCGGCCGGATAGCGTGCCGGTATTACCTTGATCTGGATGCGGGTTTCACCGAGTCGCGTCAGTTCATTTTGCAGGCAGTCGATGGCATTGGGCATGTTGTCTTCGATGCCGATCACCACCTGCTTTGCATGCAGGGCGTGACGCATGATACGGATGCCTTCGATCACATCGTTCGGTCGACAGCACATCAGCGCTTCATCGCAACTGATATACGGTTCGCATTCCGCAGCGTTAATAATGAGCAGGTCGACGACACGCCCGGGTCCGGGGTTCAGTTTGACGGCGGTCGGGAAGCCGGCGCCGCCCAGTCCAACGATACCGGCATCGCGGACATGCTGGCGGATGTCGGCCGGGTCTTCCTGGTAGACATTGTCCATTTTCAGACCGGTATCCGCCGCGCGGTCCTCGCCGTCGCTGTCGATCACAATACAGGGAGCGGACAGCCCCGATGGATGGGGAACCGGGTAGTCGCCGATAGCACTGACAGTCCCGGACGTGGGTGCATGCACCGGCGCTGAAATATAACCGAGTGAACGCGCGATCAGTTGTCCGCGCAGTACCGTGTCGCCGGGTTTCACCACGGCCTCGGCCGCTTCGCCAATGTTCTGGCTGAGCGGGACAGTCAGGCGCGGCGGGATAGCCGCTGACTGCAGTGGCTCTGTGAGGGATTGTGACTTTTCCGGGGGCAGGTGCAGGCCGCCGGGGAAGCTGGCAGGTTTTTCGAGCAGGGTGACCATTGGCGCCCTATTGTACAGGGTTGAGGCTGAAAAATACTCGGGGAATCGCCGGGTGTTTGATGGAGATCAATCGCTTAGCTGGAGGCCACTCGGGATGCAATGCCGGCGATTTCGGGCTGATCCGATTCAGGGTATGGCCATTTCCACTGGCGGATGTCCTTTTTCACCGGCACCATCGCAATACAGTCGACCGGGCAGGGGGGCAGGCACAGCTCGCAGCCGGTACACTCGGCGGCGATGATGGTATGCATCTGCTTGGCCGCACCCAGAATGGCATCCACCGGGCAGGCCTGTATGCACAGGGTGCAGCCGATACAGGTCTGCTCATCGATGACAGCCACCTTTTTTTCCGTGTGCTCGCCGTGTTCTGCATTGAGCGGCTTGGGATCGACGCCGAGCAGATCGGCCAGTGCCTGGATGGTGGTTTCGCCACCCGGGGGGCACTGGTTGATGTCGGCTTCACCCGCCGCGATGGCTTCGGCATAAGGGCGGCAGCCGGGGAAGGTGCACTGGCCGCACTGTGTCTGCGGCAGCAGCGCATCGATCTGGTCGACGATGGGGTCGGCATCCACCCGGAAGCGGATCGACGAGTAGCCGAGCAGCAGCCCGAACAGGGCGGCGAGCAGGCCGATAGCGATCATCGCGGTCAGCATGCGATCAGCCCTTGATCAGGCCCGAGAAACCCATGAACGCCAGCGACATCAGGCCGGCCGTCACCAGCGCAATGGCCGGCCCCTGGAAGGGCTCCGGTACATCGGCGACTGCAATGCGCTCACGCATGGCGGCGAACAGGATCATCACCATCGAGAAACCCACCGCCGCGCCAAAACCGTAAAAGGCCGACTCGACGAAACCGAAATCCTGTTGCACATTGAGCAGCGCGACACCGAGTACGGCGCAGTTGGTGGTGATCAGCGGCAGGAAGATACCCAGCACCTGGTAGAGCACCGGGCTGGTCTTGTGCACCACCATTTCAGTGAATTGCACCACCACCGCAATGACCAGGATAAAGGTAATTGTACGCAGGTACTCCAGCCCGAGCGGCGCCAGCAGGTATTCATTGGCGATATAGGCACACACCGAGGACAGGGTCAGCACAAAGGTCGTCGCCAGCGCCATGCCTGTGGCGGTTTCCAGCTTGCGTGAAACGCCAAGGAAGGGACACAGGCCAAGGAACTTCACCAGGACGAAGTTGTTGACCAGCACCGTGCTGATAAGGATGAGGGTGATTTCCGTCATGGCGGGAATGGTACTGCGATGGGTGGATTTGGGGAAGTTATTCAGCCCTTTTCCGGTGGGGAATTGTTATTTCAGTGGATGATTTCGTCGAGGGCGCTTTACACCCTACTTAACCCGCATCCCCGGTTCTGCCCCCTCATCAGGCGACAGGATAAAC
>JALWRY010000419.1 GCA_027080445.1 Thiohalobacter sp.
GGCGCCTCGGCAGCGTCCTGCATCGATGCCGGTCATGCGGATTACCCGGTATTCTGTGCAGCGGTCAGCGAAGTATGTACCCGCCTGGCGCAGCTTATCGTGCGCGATGGTGAAGGCGCGACCAAGTTTGTCAGTGTCCGTGTCGAAGGCGGGCGCGACAGCAAGGAATGCCTGCAAGTGGCCTACACGGTTGCACATTCCCCGCTGGTGAAAACCGCGCTGTTCGCCAGCGACCCGAACTGGGGGCGGATTCTCGCGGCTGTGGGGCGCGCCGGTGTGGTGCAACTGGATATCAACCGGGTCGAACTCTGGCTGGATGCGGTATGCATTGTCCGTGACGGTGGCGTGGCGGCCGATTACCGCGAAGCCGATGGCCAGCGCATAATGAATCAGGACGAAATCATCATTCGCATTGTGCTGGGCCGTGGCGATGTCACTGAAACGGTCTGGACCAGCGACCTGTCGCACGATTATGTCAGTATCAATGCCGACTACCGTTCCTGACCCGGACGACCCTGACATCATCCACGTTGCGGTTGCCGCCATCGTCGACGAGGTGCAGCGTGTACTGCTTGCACGTCGCCCCGACCACGTTCACCAGGGCGGGTTGTGGGAATTCCCCGGAGGTAAATGCGAAGCCGGCGAGTCGATTGAAGCGGCGCTGCAACGTGAAATACACGAAGAACTGGGTATTCAAATCGGGGATCGCCGGCCACTGATCCGTGTCCCGCACCGTTATACGGATCGCAGCGTGCTGCTCGATGTCTGGCGGGTCGATACGTTTAGCGGCGAGCCACAGGGATGCGAGGGTCAGGCCGTGGAATGGGTCGCTCTCGATGCACTGGGCGAACGGGCCTTTCCGGCGGCAAACCTGCCTATCATCCGTGCCCTGCAATTGCCCGACGCCTGCCTGATTACGCCCGACCCTGGTGAAGACCAGGAGGCTTTCCTGGCGCAATTGCAGCGACGGCTGGACGACGGTATTCGTCTGGTGCAGTTGCGTGCGAAGGGTCTGGATGCGGCGGATTACCGATCGCTGGCAGAGCGTGTTATTGCACAGTGCCGGTTGAGCGGTGCGAAGGTGCTGCTGAATGCCGATGCCGGGCTTGCCGTACAGCTTGGCGCTGACGGTATCCAGCTCAGCAGTCAGCGTCTTCAGCAAGCCGGTGCGCGGGATTTGCCGGCCGGATTGTTACTGGGCGCATCGTGCCATACGGCGGAGGAACTGGTGCACGCCCATGCCATCGGGGCCGATTTTGCCCTGCTCTCGCCGGTCAAACCCACCACCAGCCACCCGGACGCGCCGGCACTGGGCTGGGAAGCCTTCGAGCAACAGGTCGCCGTCTGTGCCATGCCGGTCTATGCCCTCGGTGGCATGACGCCAGCCGATCTCGACGATGCCATTGCGCATGGCGCACAGGGGATCGCCGCTATTCGCGCCTTATGGAAAACCTGATGTCCCAGGCTCGTTCATACGGAGGTATGGTGCTGTTATGTCTGGCGATGCTGACAGGTTGTAGCGACAATGGCCGGGACACACAAGCCTCGCAAACGCTGGTTCTCGACGGTCATTGCGATGTACAGTCAGCTTGCACTGCCCGGGCTGATAGTGTGTCGGTATCCGTACACATGGCGTCAACGCGCGCGGCACTGAAACCGTTTAATGTCACCTTGTCCAGCAATGCGGCCTTAAGCGCTGTGACCGTCAGCCTGGAAATGCCGGGCATGGACATGGGGCAGAACCGCTATCGTCTGTTGCGTACGGCGAACGGGGATTGGCAGGCAGCGATTACCTTGCCGGTCTGTGTCTCCGGGCGCAGTGACTGGCAGGCGAATTTTGAACTGAAGACAGCAAAGGCGCGCTACCGGCTCAGTGTGCCCTTCACGCTCGGTGAATAGTTTTTATATGACGCAGCAGCCCAGTTCGAAAGGGATATCCTCTGTGGTCTGGTGAAGGTGTCCGTCTTCCTCCGAGGCGGAAAGGAAGCGAACCGTAAAGCGGTGTCGTCCACCGCTGATCTCGGCAAAGTACGGGACTTTGCGTTTCACCGCGACACGCACTAGCTGACAGGGCAGATTGGGGTCGAGGGTCTTCTGGAAAAAGCCCTTTTCCGCGATGACCGGTTTTATCGAGGCGCTTTCCCGGATCATCTTGAGAATGAGTTGTATGGCGCCCGCGATGGCCTCGAAATGCTTCAACCACTCCGCCAGGTCGCGGGTGCGTTCCGCCGCGGGTTGTTCCAGCCAGAAATGATAGCCGGGCAGGTCAAAATCACAGGTGCCACCGGGTATGGCGGAACGTTGCTGGATGGCCGACAGGAACTCGTTACCCCTCAGCGTCGCGGCAATCGGGCCGCCATTGTGATGCAGGTGATCGGTGAGGGCTTCCAGCTCTGCCAATGTTTCGCTGAGGCGTTTGCGGTCGACGTCGGGGTTCTGTTCCAGCCGCGCCAGCGTGGCGGCATGCCGTTCCAGTTCTTTCAGCACCTCGGTTTTGAGATCGGTGCGGCCGAAAATGGCCATAATGTCGAGGAGCGCCGTCAGCGTGCTGCGGCTGTCCCAATGACTCGTGCCGCGCAGGTGGTGGGCCGCTTCCGCAAACAGAAACTCCAGCCGAAGGAAACTTCGAATGCGCTCGTTCAACGGTTGTTCGTAGATGATGTTCTGGTTCACCAGGGCGCAGTTCGGAGTGGCTGGGGCTGCGCTATTGTCTATCAGTCAGCGGTGTCGCGCAAATGTAGTCGCCTGGCGACGCGTTGCGTCAGACTACAGCGAGTAGGGTATGCGGATATCGGGGTTGTCGGGTGGAAAATCACGCGTGTTGCGGGTGACCAGCAGGGTATTGGAAGCTTGTGCGCTGGCCCAGATGATAGCATCAGGTATGCGAATGCGGTACTGACGTCGTATCGTTACGGCCGCTTCGGCAATATCGGCTGAAACAGCAACACAGGTGAAGCGCGACAGGAAGTCACGTAACAGCGCTCCCTCATTCTTGTCTGCTGCACCTACCATAATTTCCATCCAGGTGATCAGGCTGATGGAACAGTCTG
>JALWRY010000420.1 GCA_027080445.1 Thiohalobacter sp.
ATCCCACCTATGTCATTGGTGGCCGTCTTAACAGCTCGAACAGTCACGCACGCCTTGGCAGTAGCCGTTACCTGGTCGCCGAGGCGGATGAAAGCGATGCATCATTTTTGTACCTGCAACCCCTGCTTGCTGTGGTGACCAATATCGATGCGGATCACCTGTCGACCTACGAAGGTGATTTTCAACGCCTGCGTCAGACCTTTGTTGAATTTTTACACCATTTGCCTTTTTACGGTCTGGCGGTGTTGTGCGTGGATGATCCCAGTGTGCGCGATGTGTTGCCGGAACTGACCCGCCAGGTGCGCAGCTACGGTATCGACTCGGAGGACGCGGATATTCGTGCGCTGAACCTGCGTCAGCAGGGACAGCAGATGTATTTCGATATTCACCAGCAGGGTTACCCGGTACTCAGCGTGGTGCTCAATATGCCCGGTCAACACAATGTATTGAACGCACTGGCTGCGGTAGCGGTGGCGCGCGAACTGGATGTCGAGGATGCCGCCATACAACATGCGCTGGAAACCTTCGCCGGTATTGGTCGACGCTTCCAGATGAACGGTGAAGTCGATATCGATGGCGGCCAGGTATTGTTGATCGATGATTATGGGCATCACCCGCGTGAGATTGCCGCCACGCTGGCTGCTGTACGCAACGGCTGGCCGGATCAACGGCTGGTGGTGGCGTTCCAGCCACATCGCTACAGCCGTACCTTTGATCTTTTCGATGATTTTGCGCAGGAACTCGTTAACTGCGACCTGTTGCTGATTACCGAAGTCTATGCCGCCGGTGAATCGCCTGTTACCGGTGCAGACGGACGGGCCCTGTGTCGAGCGGTTCGGGGTCGCGGTCGGGTTGACCCGGTATTTGTCGAGGATGTTGAAAGCTTGCCGGCAGTGCTGAAGGACCTGCTTCAGCCCGGTGATGTGGTGTTGACCCTGGGCGCCGGGTCTATCGGTGCAGTGGCTGCCGGTCTGCCGGCCGCGCTGGGTGACAATCAGGTGGAGGAGTCATGAGTTCTGACAACAGTCGTTTGCGTTTTTATATGGGTTGCGGTGAGTGCCTGCAAAGTCGTCACTGGATTGTTCAGTGTGTCTCCGGCGTACAGCGGCGAACCGGGGTGAAGCCGGAATCCTGCAAATCAAAGCGCGATGTTCAACGCCGTGAAGCGGACAGGAGCTGATCATGATGACAGCCGAGTCGATGCCAGTGTTACGTGGTGAACTGAAATTCAACGAACCCCTGTCCGCGTATACCAGCTGGCGCGTGGGTGGCCCGGCAGACCGTTGTTACCGGCCGGCAGACCTCGAAGACCTGCAGGCTTTCCTTGCCAGCCTGCCGGAACACGAGCCACTGGAATGGCTGGGACTTGGCAGCAATGTGCTGGTACGCGACGGCGGGGTACGCGGTACGGTCATTCTACCCTTCGGCGGTCTCGATACCCTGGAGGTGCTGGATAACCACGGTATACGGGCCGGCGCCGGGGTGGCCTGTAACAAGGTGGCGCGTTTCGCCGCGCGTGCCGGGTTGACCGGCGCGGAGTTTCTTGCCGGGATACCCGGCACCATGGGTGGTGCGCTGGCCATGAATGCCGGCGCTTTCGGTGGCGAGACCTGGCCGCTGGTCGCCAGGGTGGAAACACTGGACCGTCATGGTGAGCTTCACCTGCGCGACCGGAGTGACTTTGAGGTGTCCTACCGCCGTGTCACCGGCCTGCGCGATGAATGGTTTGTGTCGGCCGAGTTACAACTTGAGCCGGGCGACGCGCAGGCGGCACTGGAGCACATCAAAGTGTTGCTGGAGCAACGTTCTGCGACACAACCAACCGGCGTGCCCAGCTGCGGTTCGGTATTTCGTAACCCGGCCAATGAATTTGCGGCGCGACTGATCGAGAGTAGCGGCCTCAAGGGTGAGCGTATTGGTAATGCGCAGGTATCCGAAAAGCACGCCAACTTCATTATCAACCTGGGTGAGGCGCGGGCCGAGGATATCGAGGCGCTGATTCGCTATGTGCAGGACAAGGTGGCCGAGGTGCACGGTGTGCGCCTGGAGCCGGAAGTTCGCATTATCGGGGTGTTTGCGTGAATGAAGGCATCAGTCATGCCGCTGCATTCGGACGGGTCGCCGTGCTGATGGGTGGCTGTTCCGCGGAGCGTGAGGTATCGCTGCGAAGCGGCGAGGCAGTACTGAGCGCCTTGCTGGCAAGAGGCGTGGATGCAGTGGCGGTAGATGCCGGGTCACAACGTATTGTGTCGCAGTTGCAGGCGGGTGCGTTTGACTGCGCGTTCAATATTGTACATGGCCGTGGTGGAGAAGATGGTGTGATACAGGGCTTGCTGGACTATCTCGATATCCCGGTCACCGGCAGCGATGTACTGGGATCGGCGCTGGCGATGGACAAGCAGCGCACCAAGCGGGTCTGGCAGGGCATGGGCCTGCCCACACCTGACTTCATGATGCTGGCATCGGAAAGCGATTTGCAGATGGCGGCGCAACGTATCGGCTTCCCGATGATACTCAAGCCGGTACACGAAGGTTCAAGCATTGGTATGGCTCGCGTCGAGCAGGCGGAACAGATGGAACAGGCCTGGCGCGAGGCAGACCGGTATGACCACGAGGTGATGGCGGAGCACTGGATTCACGGTGAGGAATACACGGCAGCCATTGTCGGTGATGTTGTGTTACCGCTGATACGCCTGGAAACCCCGCGTGAGTTTTACGACTACGCGGCAAAGTACGAGTCGGACACCACGCAATATCACTGTCCCTGCGGTTTGCCGGAGGCGCGCGAGGCGGCATTACAGCAGCTGTGCAGGCAGGCCTTCGATGCAGTCGGCGCCAGTGGCTGGGGGCGGGTGGATTTCTTTCTCGACGCGGAAGATTCGCCCTGGCTGATCGAGGTAAATACTGTCCCGGGCATGACCGATCACAGCCTGGTGCCGATGGCGGCGAAGCAGTATGGCTGGGCGTTTGATGAACTGGTGTGGCGGATTCTCGAAACCGCCGTACACGAAGCGGGAGGCACGCATGGCGGTTAAACGCAAGGTGCAGGC
>JALWRY010000421.1 GCA_027080445.1 Thiohalobacter sp.
GTGGACAGACTCACTCGATGTAGCCATTGAACTGGACGAAAAATACCCCGATGTGGACCCGACCACGGTACGTTTTACCGATCTGCGCGAGTGGGTGGTGGGCCTGGAGGATTTTGAGGATGACCCTGAACACTCCGGTGAAAAAATCCTTGAAGCCATCCAGATGGCCTGGATTGAGGAGCGCGAGTAGTTTACAGAGACGCCCTGGCTATTATTTTTCCATATATTTCAGTCTGTTGAATTTATCTTCCGGCAGGTTTTCCGGGGGATTACCCGTTATCCTGTCATTTCCTCTTCAATTGCCTGCACGCCTGCAGAACAGGTACACTACCGGATTCCGCTTTATCAGCTAAGTTTCAGATTTCCCGGCACTTTAGCTTTGGCGGTGGGCAGGCGAGGCACAGGTTCCACGTGGACAGCAAGACCGACAAAATCAACCTGATGAATTTCGACCGCAAGGCGCTGGCCGAGTGGTTTGCTGCGCGTGGTGAAAAACCCTTTCGGGCACAGCAGCTGCTGAAGTGGGTGTACCAGCAGGGTGTGGATGATTTCGACGCCATGACCAACCTCAGCAAGGCGCTGCGCGACAGTCTGAAACAGGATGCTGAAGTGCGTGGACTGAAAGTGGCCGCCGATCAGAAGTCCACGGACGGTTCGCGCAAATGGCTGTTTGAACTCGAAGACGGTAATCGCATCGAGAGCGTTTATATTCCTGAAGCGGAGCGCGCTACCCTGTGCATTTCCTCCCAGGTCGGTTGTGCGCTGAATTGCAGCTTCTGTTCAACGGCGCAGCAGGGTTTCAATCGTAACCTGACGGCGGCGGAAATTATCGGCCAGTTGTGGATGGCTTCGCGCCTGCTGGCGGAGGATGACAGGCTGCCGGTCTCCAACGTGGTGTTTATGGGCATGGGGGAACCATTGCTCAACTTCGACAATGTGATGACGGCCGTGTCGCTGATGCAGGATGATTTCGCCTATGCCCTGTCCAAGCGGCGCGTGACGCTCAGTACCGCCGGCGTGGTGCCTGGTTTGAAACGTCTTGCCGAGGTATCGGATATTTCACTGGCCCTGTCGTTGCATGCGCCGGATGATGCATTGCGTAATGAGCTGGTGCCGCTGAATATCAAGTATCACATCGATGAGGTGCTGCAGGCCTGCAAGGCCTATGTCGGTGAAGGGCGTCGTCGTGTCACTATCGAGTATGTCATGCTGGACGGCGTCAATGACAGTGACGGGCACGCCCGCGCGCTGGCGAAGCGTCTGCGTCATGTGCCTGCCAAAATCAACCTGATTCCTTTCAACCCGTTCCCGCGCGCACGCTACCAGCGCAGCAGTACACAACGGATTGAACGTTTCCGGGATATCCTGCACAACGCCGGTATCGTCACCATCACGCGCAGGACGCGTGGTGACGACATCGATGCGGCGTGCGGGCAACTGGCGGGCGATTTTACTGATCGTACGCGGCGTCGAGAACGCCTGGCGGTTGAAGTGACGGGGGATTTTTCGTGATGTCTTTTCGGTATATGGCGATAGGCGTTCTGCTGGTGCTGGGCCTGTCGGCCTGCGCCCCGACGGAGCTCAACAGTCGTGATACCGAGGGTCGACAGACACCGTCCAGCGTGAATACCCAGCTGGGCATAGAATACATGCGTAACGGCATGTACGAGGCATCCCTGGATGTGCTGAAGAAAGCCCTTAAACAGAATAATTCCTACCAGCCGGCGCATGTTGCAATTGCCGTACTCTATGAGCGCCTTGGTGAAACCGGTCTGGCGGAGAAGCACTATCGACGGGCCTATAAGCTGAACCCCAAGGATGCGCTGACATTAAACAACTATGGCCAGTTCCTGTGTCACACAAAACATTATGAGCAGGCAGACAGGATGTTTAACACGGCGCTTGAAGACCCGCTGTACAGTCATCCTGAAACTGTCCTGACCAATGCAGGTTTGTGCGCCATGCGCCAATCCAGGCAGGATAAGGCTGAAAAGTATCTTCGCCGTGCCCTGGCGAAGAACCCGAAGTACCCGCCTGCGTTGCGTGAAATGGCCCGACTCAGTTTTGCGCGAGAGCACTGGCTTGCTACCCGCGCCTACCTGCAGCGCTTGCAGGAAGTCGGCAGCCTGACGCCGGAGTTCCTGTGGATCGGTGTGCAAACGGAACGGGCGCTGGGTGATCAGCATGCGCTGTCCAGTTATGAATTGCTGTTGAAAAATCGCTACCCGGAGTCGGAAGAAACCGGAAAACTGCTGGATTGGGAGCGCGCCCAAAGTGGTCGATAAGAACCCGGAGCAGACAGCGGAAGACCCGTTAACTGTGGCAGGCCGACAGTTGGCGAAGGCGCGCGAGGCAGCCGGTATGGCTGTGCATGAAATCGCCTCGGAGCTGCACCTGCGCGTCGAGGTTATCCAGGCCATCGAGGCGGGTGATGAGGCGGCGCTGCCTGCCGCGGCCTTTGTTCGGGGATACGTACGTTCCTATGCGCGTTGTGTCGGGCTCGATGAGGCCGCTCTGGTTGCAGCCCTGCCCCATGCGGTCGAGCATCGCCCGCGTCCCCGGCAGGGGGGACGCAAGTACTATCGTGCGCCGTCCATCCCGTTGGGGCGCGTACTGGTCTGGGGGCTTGTACTTTCGCTACTGGTGCTGGTGGTGTTGTATGGCGCGCCCGCGATAGAACGCCTGTGGTCCGGTCAGCAGGGCCAGCCGGTCAACAATACCTTGCAACTCCCGCTGTCCGGGCTTGAAGAAATGCCGGCCGGTGAAGTGCCTGCACCGCCCGGGGGTCGTGAGGAGGGAGCGTACGGTTCACCCGGAGCGTCTGCACAAACGGTGGATGAGCCTGCCCCGGTGTTGCCCATGGCCAGGCCAGAGCCCGTGAAGCCGGTGAAGGCGTTAAGCACATCGGCCAGAACGGACTCGACAGGGCCGGCAGCACTTACGCTGCGGTTTTCACAGGATAGCTGGGTGGAAATAAAATCCCGGGACCGTAAACTGGTTGTCGGTACACAACACGCGGGAACACAACGCACCATCAGGGCGGACCCGC
>JALWRY010000422.1 GCA_027080445.1 Thiohalobacter sp.
GACTGGAAGATGTGGCATTCATCAAATGCGATGTCGAGGGGCATGAACTGTCGGTCATGCAGGGGGCGGAGCATCTGCTCAGGCACTGTGCCCCGATTCTGCAGGTGGAATGCCATCATCGCGAGGCCGCACAGGGTGAATTATTCGCCTTCCTGTCCGGACTGGGCTACGAAGGGTTTTTCATCCAGGATGGGCGGCACATTCCCTGTAGCGAATTTGATCGCCACCCCTGCCGCAAGGCCACGCTGGACCACCGTAACTACCTGTTTTTACCGGCAAGCGCCTGAAAACAAACCCCTCCGGGTCGTGTATAATGCCGGACTTTCCAAACTGCAGACCGGCTTTTTGACCATGCCTTACCAGACTGACGACCTGAGAATTGTGGAGATGCGCGAAGTGGTTCCCTACGCGGAACTGCAGGCGGAGTTTCCGGTAACGGAAGCGGCGGCGCGCACTACCCACGAGACCCGTCAGGCAATTCACCGTATTCTGCATGGTGAAGATGACCGCTTACTGGTGATTGTCGGACCGTGTTCCATCCATGATCCGGCCGCCGCGCTGGAATACGGCGATCACCTGAAAGCCGTGCGCGAGCGTCTTGCCGATGAGCTGCTGATTGTGATGCGCGTGTACTTCGAGAAACCCCGCACTACGGTCGGCTGGAAGGGCCTGATCAACGACCCGGACCTGGATGGCAGCTTTCATATCAACAAGGGCCTCAAGCTGGCGCGTAAGCTGTTACTTGAGCTGAACGACAACGGTGTCCCGGCGGCGACCGAGTACCTCGACCTGATGTCGCCACAGTATGTTTCCGACCTGATCAGCTGGGGGGCTATCGGTGCGCGCACGACGGAAAGCCAGGTGCATCGTGAACTGGCCTCCGGCCTGTCCTGCGCCGTGGGGTTCAAGAACGGCACAGACGGCAGCATGCGCATCGCCATCGACGCCATTCGCTCTTCGTCACAACCACATAACTTCCTGGCGCTGACCAAGCAGGGGCGCGCGGCTATTTTTTCCACGGCCGGCAATAACGATTGCCATATCATCCTGCGTGGTGGTCGTGAACCGAACTACGATGCGGCAGGCGTTGCCGCAGCGTCGGAGCAGCTGGAGAAGGCGGGCTTGCCTGCGCGCCTGATGATTGACTTCAGCCACGGTAACAGCAGCAAGCAGTTCAGGCGCCAGTTGCTGGTCGGCGAGGATGTGGCCGGACAGATTGCAGCCGGTGACGCGCGTATTACCGGTGCGATGATTGAAAGCCACCTCAAGGAAGGCCGTCAGGATGCTGTGCCTGGCGTTGAACTGGAGTATGGCAAAAGTATTACCGACGCCTGTATCAGCTGGGACGATACCGTGCCCTTGCTGGAGAAACTGGCCGACGCCGTGCGTCGCCGACGCGAACAGAAGGTGCAGGCTTCAGCCTGACGGCCTGACGCGGCTTGCGCTTGCCCGATTCATTTATGTACCGACACCCTGGCGCTTGAGCATGGCGCGCATGGCGTGGTCGGAATACATGTCTTCCAGTGACAGGGAACGACCGCTCTCGGTGACAATACGCGCGTGGAAACGCTTCAGCTCGCGCGGTTCGCGCACGCCGCAGGAATGCGAAATGACGCCGATTTCGTACACCATGTTCTTCACATAGTTGGCGACCCGCTCCGCCTTGACGCGCGGAACCAGGCCCTTCTGCAGGCGTGGATTATGGGTGGTGATGCCGGTTGGACAGGTGTTCTTGTTGCATTGCAGGGCCTGGATGCAACCAAGCGCAAACAGGAAGCCACGCGCGGACACCACGAAGTCGGCGCCGACACACAGGGCCCAGGCGACTTCTGCCGGGGTAATCAACTTGCCGGAAGCGATGACCTTGACGCGTTCTTTCAGGCCGTGTTCGCGCAGCTTGTCGGTGACCAGCGGCAGGCTTTCCTGGATGGGCAGTCCCATGTAATCGATCAGGCTGGTCGGCGCGGCGCCGGTCCCGACGTCGGCGCTATCGACGGTGATGAAGTCCGGGGCAGCCTGCTGGCCGCGTTTATTGATTTCCTGGAACAACTCGTCGAGCCAGCCATAGGCGCCGATCACGGCCTTGAAGCCAACCGGTTTGCCGGTCACGGTGCGGATGCGTTCGATCATGTTCAGCAGGTCGGCGACCGAGCTGATGTCCGGGTGGCGGTTGGGGCTGATGGAATCCTCACCGGCCGGAATGCCGCGGATCATGGCGATGGCCCTGGTGACCTTGGCGCCCGGCAGGATACCACCCTTGCCGGGTTTGGCGCCCTGGCTGAGTTTGATTTCGAACATCTTGACCTGTTCGTGGCTGGCCACTTCACGCAGCCTGTCATCGCTCAGATTGCCGTGCTCATCGCGCACGCCATACTTTGCCGTGCCGACCTGGAACACAATGTCGGCCCCGCCTTCAAGGTGGTAGGGCGACAGTCCACCTTCACCGGTATTCATCCAGCAGCCGCTTTTGGCAGCACCGGAAGACAGGGCCTGGATGGCCGGTTTCGACAGCGCGCCGTAGCTCATGCCGGAGATGTTGAACAGGGCGTCGGTGACATAGGGTTTTTCACAATTAGGCCCGATGGTGACTTCGCGGGTTTTGGCCGCGTCGGTGCCGAGTGTCGGGAAGGGGCAGTTCACAAACAGCACCGTGCCCGGTGGTGACAGGGTGCGTGTCGAACCAAAGGCGGTAGTATTGTCGAGGTCTTTTGCCGCACGGTATACCCAGGAGCGGTCGGCACGGTTGAAGGGCATTTCTTCACGGTCCATGGCGAAGAAGTACTGACGAAAGAACTTGCCGAGATCTTCAAAAAAGTAGCGGAAGTGCGCAATGACCGGGTAGTTTCGACGGATCGCCTGTTTGGTCTGGCTGATATCGATAAAGTAGACAATGACAATGGTAATCGCGACCAGCCCTACCAGGATCACGAAGAACGAGGCCATAAATTCCAGTGAACGGAACATAAACCCTGTGTCTGGTATGGTCATTTGGAAAATCTCCCTGTCCTGGTGCGATCCGTGAATGTTGTATGGCACGTTAACGGC
>JALWRY010000423.1 GCA_027080445.1 Thiohalobacter sp.
CGCTGGTCGCCGCGCTCGGCAGCTACCTCGATGCACAGGCCAGGGGCGGCCGCTGGCTGGTTCGCATGGAAGATCTCGATCCCCCCAGGGAAATGCCGGATGCGGCAGACGATATCCTGCGCACACTGGACCGCTTCGGACTGCACCACGACGGTGAGGTCATGTACCAGAGCCACCGCCATGAAGCCTACCGGGCGGCGCTCGACCAGCTGATCCGGCAGGAATACGCCTACCCCTGCGGCTGCACCCGGCGCGAGATTCGTGAAGCCGGCATACCCGGCGGTATCTACCCGGGTACTTGCCGCGACGGTTTGCCCGCCGGGCGTGAAGCCCGTTCAGTGCGCCTGCGCGTTAACGATACCCGCATTCACTTTACCGATCGCCTGCAAGGCCCGGTCGATGAAAATCTCGATGCACAGGTCGGTGATTTTATTTTGCGCCGCGCCGATGGCCTGTACGCCTACCAGCTGGCCGTGGTAGTCGATGATGCCGCCCAGGGCATTACCGATATCGTGCGTGGCGCCGACCTGCTGGATTCCACCTGCCGGCAGATCTGGCTGCAACATTGCCTGGATTTGCCCACCCCGAATTACCTGCACCTGCCGGTCGCCGTCAAGGCGGATGGCGCAAAACTCAGCAAGCAGACCTTTGCCGCACCACTCGCCCCCGGGCATCCCACACCGCAACTGGCGCGGGCGCTGCATTTCCTCGGCCACCCGGTACCTGAGACGCTGGAACAGGAACCACCCGCCAACTTCCTGCGCTGGGCTGTCAGCACCTGGGACACTGACTTGCTGCCCCGCACACGCACCATCCAGGCGCATTGATACTGCTTCCCGCTTTTCCGTACAATGACCGCAACCCGAACAATAAGGAGCTTGTCGATGTCCGAGGAAAAGGTCTACCCGGTTCCCCCCGCCTTTGCCGCCAGCGCACATATCAGCGAAACGCAGTACCGCGAGATGTACCGGCAATCCATTGATGACCCGGACGGTTTCTGGGGCGAACAGGCCAGCGTCTTCCTCAGCTGGTACAAGCCCTGGGACAAGGTACTCGACTGGGACTTCAACGAACCACGCATCCAGTGGTTCCGGGGCGCCGAACTGAACGCCAGTTACAACTGCATCGACCGGCACCTGGAAACCCGTGGCGACCAGACTGCCATTATCTGGGAAGGCGACGACCCGACCCACGATAAACATATCACCTATAACGAACTGCACCGTGAAGTCTGCCGGTTTGCCAATGTCCTGAAAAAACGCGGCGTCAAAAAAGGCGATCGGGTCTGCATCTATATGCCGATGATCCCCGAGGCCGCCTACGCCATGCTGGCCTGTGCGCGTATCGGCGCAGTGCATTCGGTCGTGTTCGGCGGTTTCTCGCCGGAATCGATCAAGGACCGCATTCTCGATTCGGATTGCCGTGTCGTCATCACCGCCGACGAAGGCATGCGCGGCGGCAAGGCCGTCGAACTCAAGGCACACACCGACAAGGCGCTGGAAGGCTGCCCGGACGTCCACACGGTAATCGTCGTTCGACGCACGGGTGGTGATATCGCCTGGCACGAAACGCGCGATGTCTGGCTGCACGAAATCGCAGAAACCGTTGACAGCCAATGTGAACCGGAACACATGGACGCGGAAGACCCGCTGTTCATCCTCTACACCTCCGGTTCCACCGGTAAACCCAAGGGCGTATTGCATACCACCGGCGGCTACCTGTTGTATGCCGCCATGACGCACAAGTACGTGTTTGATTACCAGGACGGTGACGCCTTCTGGTGTACCGCCGACGTTGGCTGGATTACCGGACATACCTATATCGTCTATGGCCCGCTGGCAAACGGCGCAAAGACGCTGATGTTCGAAGGCATTCCCACCTGGCCGGACGCCTCGCGTTTCTGGCAGGTCTGCGACAAGCACGAAGTCACCACCTTCTATACGGCGCCAACGGCGATCCGTGCGCTGATGCGCGAAGGCGATGAGCCGGTCAAAAAGACAAAGCGCAGCAGCCTGCGCCTGCTCGGCACGGTCGGCGAACCTATCAACCCGGAGGCCTGGGAATGGTACAACAAGGTGGTTGGCGAGGGCCGTTGCCCGATTGTCGATACCTGGTGGCAGACTGAAACCGGCGGCCACATGATCACACCCCTGCCCGGTGCTATTGCCACCAAACCCGGCTCGGCCACCCTGCCATTCTTCGGTGTTGCGCCCGCGCTGGTGGACAACGAAGGCAAGCTGCTGGAAGGCGAAGCCGAAGGCAACCTGGTGATCACACGCCCCTGGCCGGCCCAGATGCGCACCGTGTACGGTGATCACCAGCGTTTCAGGGAAACCTATTTTTCCACTTACCCCGGCATGTACTTCACCGGTGACGGCGCACGCCGCGACAAGGACGGCTACTACTGGATTACCGGGCGGGTGGACGATGTACTCAACGTGTCCGGGCATCGTCTCGGCACCGCAGAGCTGGAAAGCGCACTGGTACTGCACGAAGCGGTTGCCGAAGCCGCCGTGGTGGGTTACCCGCACGACATCAAGGGCCAGGGCATCTATGCCTATGTCACGCTGGTCAAGGGGGTCGAGTACAGTGATGCGCTCAGGGCCGAACTGATCAAAATGGTTCGCGACGAAATCGGCCCGATTGCGACCATCGATATCCTCCAGTGGGCACCGGGGCTGCCCAAAACCCGTTCCGGCAAGATCATGCGGCGTATCCTGCGCAAGATTGCAGCCAATGAAATTGACAGCCTGGGCGATACCAGTACGCTCGCCGACCCGGGCGTGGTGAAGGAGTTGATCGCCAACCGGGAAAACCGATGAGTCAGCTGTCGATCCAGCAACTGGACGTGCTGCTGGTCGAACCCTCTTCCACCCAGCACCGGATTCTGGATGGCTACCTTGCTGCGCTGGGATCCCCGGCGGTACGCTGGGCGCAGGATGGGAAGACCGCGCTGGAATTCATGCAGGGCGCCATTCCCGACCTGGTGATCAGCGCCATGCACCTGCCTGACATGACG
>JALWRY010000424.1 GCA_027080445.1 Thiohalobacter sp.
CGGGACTGGCGCGTGAACAGGTGTGTACCTACATGTGCCCCTATTCCCGTTTCCAGTCGGTCATGTTCGATGCGGATACGCGTATCGTCGCCTATGATGTTGCGCGGGGTGAAGGCGAGGCCGGTCGCCACAAGGTCACGCGCGAACTGAAAACCCTGGAGCAGCGCCAGCAGCAGGGTGTCGGTGAATGTATCGACTGCGGTTACTGCGTGCAGGTGTGCCCGACCGGTATCGATATCCGCAATGGCCTGCAGGTGCAATGCATCAGCTGCGCCTTGTGTATCGATGCCTGCGATACCATTATGGGCTCGCTGGGTTGGGACCAGGGGCTGATTCGCTATACCTCCGAGAAGGAGGCGAAGGGTCAGAAAAGCCGTATCCTCAAACCCAAAACGATAGGTTATGGCCTGGTATTGCTGGCAGCCGTCGTGGCCCTGGGGTGGAGTGTCAGCAACCAGGCGCCACTGGAAATGGCCGTTGTGCAGGTACGTCAGCCCCTGTTTGTTCGACTGTCCGATGGCAGTGTGCAGAACAGCTACGAGTTGCATATCGAGAACAAGACGGATCAGCCGGTGAAGCTGGCGATTATGATGCGCGGCCTGGCCGGCGCGGCACTTGATGTCGGCAAGCTTTCCTCGGTGGAGATCGGGCCGCAACGCAGCCTGCGTGTGCATGCCCGCGTACGCTGGAAAAGCGGGAGCCGGCACAAGGGCTCGCGCAGTTTCCAGTTCAATATCATTCCGCAGACGCGTCACGAGATCGGCATGGTCAGCGCGCCGGCGACCTTTTATATGCCGGGTAGCAAAAACTGATGCTTGAATCCCTACTGGCCTTGCCATTGGGCGCCGGCGCCGAGGTGCTGTTGTTCCTGGTGCTTTACCGGCTGACGCCGATGAGCGGCAAGCAGACCGCCGTGGTTGTGGCAATGCTGGCGGTAACGGCTGTGTTCCTCGACAGCCTGGTCGACTGGCCCGGCGCCGATGTGCTGTCCATGTATGTGGCCGTCTTGCTGGTAGCTGGCTACTTGCTGGGGATTATCAGTTCCGCCTATGAACAGCGCCAGCAAGAAGGCGCACAGGGTCGGCGCTGGTTCCACTGGGGGCCCGCGGTGATCGTGATTTTTTTCGTGACGCTGTTTGCGCTGGACGGGGTGTTTGTGGTGATTGCCAAACAGGGCTTGCCGCGACACATTGCCGACTGGCTGTTGCCGAAACAGGACCAAAAGGAAGAGGTCAACTCGGTGTTCCCCGGTGTTGTGGCGCGTGACTTCCAGAAGAAGGAAGCGCTCTACAACGCCTACCTCGAACAGGTAAAGCGCCAGCGGGCTCGCGGCTGGCAGGTCAGCAAGGGCTGGCTGGATGATACTCCGCGTGCGGGTCGTCCTGAAACCTTCCAGGTAAGGGTCAAAGACCGCAACGGTGTGCCGGTAGCGTCCGCCAGCGTCAGCGGGACGTTCCAGCGTCCTTCGGACAGCCGGCGTGACCAGCCCTTTGTCCTGAAGGAAGTCGAACCGGGCCTGTATCGTGGACAGCTTATCTTGCCCGAACCGGGTATGTGGCACCTGGTACTGCAAATACGGCGCGGCAAACAGTTGCATGAGGTTCATGCCGACACGTCGGTCAAAGTGGCAGAACCGGCGTCTTGAGTGAAGAAACCGGGAAAGTGTCATGCTTTCATTGCGGGCTACCGGTCCCGCCCGGATCGGATTACACGGTTGAAATCGATAACGAATCCCGACCCATGTGCTGCCGGGGCTGCGAGGCGGTGGCGCGTGCAATTGTCGATAGCGGGCTGGTGGATTTCTACCGTTATCGCACCGAAAAATCCCCGCAGGCCACCGGCCTGGTGCCTGAACAGCTTGACGAGATGGCGCTGTATGACCGCGACGATCTGCAAAAAAGTTTCGTGCGTCAGCAAGCCGGTGAGCGCCGCGAGGCCTCACTGATTCTTGAAGGGATCGTCTGCGCGGCCTGCGTGTGGCTGAACGAACGGCACGTAAAAGCGCTGCCCGGCGTCATCGACTTCTCGGTGAACTACTCCACCCATCGCGCCCGCGTCAGCTGGGACAACTCGCGTCTCAAGCTCAGTGAGATTCTCGAAGCGATCAGCGCCATCGGCTACCACGCCCATCCCTTCGACCCCGGGCGCCAGGAGCAACTCTACAAACAGGAACGTACCCGCGCTCTGCGGCGACTGGCGGTAGCGGGACTGGGCATGATGCAGGTCATGATGCTCGCCGTCGCCCTGTACGCCGGCGCGAGCGAGGGGATGGACAGCGGTCTTCGACAGTTCCTGCGCTGGGTCAGCCTGTTCCTGACGATACCCGTCGTGCTGTATTCGGCCCAGCCGTTTTTCCGCAGCGCCTGGCGTGACGTCAAACGTCGCCGCCCGGGCATGGACGTGCCGGTCACGCTGGCGATCAGTGCGGCCTTTCTTGCCAGCGCCTGGTCGACGGTCAGCGGTCACGGTGACATTTATTTCGATTCGGTCACCATGTTCACGTTCTTTTTGCTGGCAGGCCGTTTCCTGGAAATGGGCGCGCGCCACCGCGCCGGGCAGGCGGCCGAGGAGCTGGTGAAACTGTTACCCGCGACAGCGGCACGGCTGGGCGAGGACGGTGAACAGCGCGTGCCGGTGGCCGACCTCGTGATCGGCGACCGGGTGCTGGTGCGTCCGGGTGAGAGCATCCCCGCCGACGGTCGTGTCGTTGAGGGCCAGAGTTCAGTGGATGAATCCCTGCTGACCGGTGAGAGCAGGCCGTGCCGGCGTGTGCCGGGCGACCTGCTGGTGGGCGGCACCGTCAACAAGGAAAGTCCGCTGGTGATGGAGATCGAACAGGTCGGAGAAGAAACCGTGTTGTCCGCCATTGTGCGCCTGCTGGCTCGCGCGCAGACGGAAAAACCTTCGGTGGCGAGACTGGCCGACCGGGTGGCCGGCTGGTTTGTCGGCGCCCTGCTACTGCTGGCGGCGGGTGTGGCGTTCTGGTGGTGGCTGCACGATCCGACACA
>JALWRY010000425.1 GCA_027080445.1 Thiohalobacter sp.
ATCGCTGACGCTGGATCGCGAAGTGGCCCACCTCAAGGATGAACTGATGCCACGCTATGCCGAACTGGTCTATAACGGTTACTGGTGGAGCCCCGAGCGCGAAATGTTGCAGGAGATGATCGATAGTTCCCAGACGACGGTAAACGGCAAGGTGCGTATCAAACTGTACAAGGGTAACGTGATTGTCGTGGGCCGTCAGTCCGACAGCGATTCCCTGTTTGACGAACGTATCGCCACCTTCGAGGACGACGAGGGCGCCTACAACCAGAAAGACGCCGAAGGCTTTATCAAGCTTAATGCCCTGCGGCTGCGGATTGCGGCGCGCAAAAAACAGTAACGGGGACGCCATGCGTATACTTCATACCATGTTGCGGGTCGGTGACCTGGATCGTTCTATCGCCTTCTATACCGATGTGCTGGGTATGAAGCTGTTGCGCCGGAAAGACTATCCCGACGGGAAATTTACCCTGGCTTTCGTCGGTTATGGTGACGAGTCGGAAAATACGGTGATCGAACTGACGTATAACTGGGATACCGACAGTTATGATCCCGGTAGCGGCTTTGGCCATATCGCACTGGAAGTGGATGACGTCTACCAGGCGACCGACGAAATTCGCCAACGTGGCGGCAAGGTGATACGCGAAGCGGGCCCCATGAATGCCGGTACTACAATCATCGCCTTTGTGACCGACCCCGACGGCTATGAAATTGAATTGATCGGTAAAAAACCAGGCTCGTAACACCGTTTTCGGTCTACCAGGGGGCGATCTTGCCTTTGCACAGGGAAGCTGTACACCGGGCAATATTTGCCCTGCTGCTGACAATGCTGGTTATGGCTGCCGATGCGGTTGCGCGTGAGCGCCTGGATATCGTCGTCATCCACTCCTATCACCAGGACTACCCCTGGACAGCCCGGCAATATCAGGGCTTTACCCGCACCCTCTCCCATGCTCTGCCGGATTACGATATCAACTACTCGGTCGAGTACCTCGACACCAAGCGGGTTGAACCCAGTCCGGACTACTCACGGAAATTCCTGCACTACCTGCGAGCCAAGCACAGGGATGATGCGCCGGACCTCATCTATGTCACAGATGATAATGCAATGAATTTCATGCTGGACTCGGGTGTGCAGGCGTTTCCCGATACGCCAGTGGTATTTTCCGGGGTCAATAATCTTTCACTCGCGGGCACACTGGACCGGCAGCATATTACCGGTGTGTTCGAGCGCAAGGGGGTGGCGCGCAGTATAGAACTTGTTCGACAGATACGTCCGGGCACGAAACGTATCATATTCCTGGGCGATGGCGGTCCGACCGACCAGGCGATCGCGGCCAGGGTCAGGGAGGTCTCGCACCGTTACACGGGGCTGGAGATCGTTCGTATTGGCAAGAGTTCATTGAAGGATCTAAGGCAGGCATTACAGACAGCTGGCACAGGTGTAGTTATCGTTACCACGATAGGTGGCGTGCATGATACGAGTGGGCGCGTGCTGGAACTTGATGAAATCATGCGGGTGATTACCGGGACTGGCCGTATGGTGCTTGTTATGGAAGACGCCTACCTGTTCCCCGGTGTACTCGGCGGTTATGTCACCACCGCCCGCCTTCAGGGCGAGTCGGCCGCCCGCCTGGCAATACGTATTATCCGGGGCGAGGCGGTTTCCAGTATCGATCCTGTTATGGAGAGTCCCGGGGAACTGGTGTTTGACTGGAATACCTTGCAGCACTTTGGCATACAGTTGGATGATGCCTTGCTGGCCAGGGCAACAATCATCAATCAGCCGCTTCCATTCCTGGAGCGTTATCCACGCCTGGTACGGTGGGCGTTGGGTGTTTTTGCCGCTGTGACTGTGTTGGTTATCGGCGCCTTCATTTTTGTTACCCGCAGAAAGAACCGCCTCATCAGGAAACAGACGACAGATGACCTGACAGGTTTGCCTAACCGTACCCGTCTGCTGCAGGACGCCGGGGCCATGACCTCCCCGTATTTTGCGGTCATTGATATCAATAATTTCAAGGCAATAAACAGTTTCTACGGTCTTGATATCGGTGATGCTGTACTCATTGCGGTCAGCCAGGAAATTATGCGCCTGCTTCCCGACCGCGCAAGGCTTTACCGGATGGGGCGAGACCAGTTCGGTGTGTTGGCGGATTGCGCCATGCATTTTACTGCATTCACACAGCTGATCGGGACGATTGTCGAGGCGCTCAGGCATAACCATCTGGCCATCGGCGAGCCTGAAATACACCTTACGGCAAGTGCCGGGATAAGTGGAGATGAAAGTACCTCGTTGATTGCCGGCGCCGAGCAGGCCCTGACCATGGCCAGAGAGCGTAACGAGGGGTATGCGATCGACGAAGATGCCCTGGAGAATGCGGAGCGTCAGAAACAGAATATTCTATGGGCTAACAAGCTGAGTACCGCGCTGGAAGAGGGTCGAATCAGGCCGTTCTTTCAACCCATTATTCACAATGCCAGCGGTAGACGGAATAAATACGAGGCCCTCGTACGCCTGATCGATGAGGACGACAGTATTGTGGCGCCATTTTTCTTTCTCGAAGCCGCCAAGCGTACACGCCAGTATGCCTTGCTGACCCGCGCCATGATCGAGCAGAGTCTTTGCATGTTGGGTGACCGGCCGATCAGTGTTTCGCTTAACTTTACCGTGGAAGATATTCGTAACCCTGAAACCGTCCGCTTCTTCAAGCAGAAGCTGAGTGAATACAAGGTTGCTGGTCGTGTGGTGGTGGAACTGATCGAGAGTGAGGGTATAGAGAACTATGAAGAAGTCAGCCGCTTTATCGCAGAGATCAAGGCGCTGGGTTGCCGTGTGGCTATCGATGACTTCGGTACAGGCTACTCCAACTTCACCCACCTCATGCATCTTAACGCGGACTACCTGAAAATAGACGGCTCTATTATCAAGTGCATCAACGAGGACAGGAACTCGGAACTGATAACCCGAACCCTGGTCGATTTTGCCCGCCGGCTGGG
>JALWRY010000426.1 GCA_027080445.1 Thiohalobacter sp.
CGCGTGGTGTTTTTTGATGGATTCGATGGCGGCCGGGCCGCGTTCCGCCTTGCCGATCATGCCAATCAGGCCGGTCTGTTCCAGCAGGGTGTCGGTGAATTTGTCCATGCGCGAGGCGGTGGTTGGTCCGGCCGGGCCGACGGCTTCATCGTCGACCGGGTCGACCGGGCCGACGTAGTAAATGAAACGGTTACGGAAATCCAGTCCGTCGGGCAGCGGCTCGCCTTTTGCCAGGGTTTCGACAATACGCTTGTGCGCGGCGTCGCGGCCGGTGAGCAGGTGGCCGCTGAGCAGCAGGGTCTCGCCCGGCTTCCAGTCGCGTATCGCGGCGGCGTCCAGTTCGTCCAGGTTGACCCGGCGCGAGCTGGTGGTCGGGTCCCAGGGAATCTCCGGCCATTCATCCAGTGAGGGCGGCGTGGCGAATACCGGGCCGCTGCCATCGAGTTCAAGGTGGATATGCCGGGTGGCGGCGCAGTTGGGGACAATGGCCACCGGCAGGGAGGCGGCGTGCGTCGGGTAGTCGAGGATTTTGACGTCGAGTACGGTAGTGACACCGCCCAGCCCCTGTGCGCCGATACCCAGCCGGTTAACGCGATCGAGTATTTCCAGCCGCAGTTCCTCGATACGGTTCGACGCGCCGCGTTGTTGCAATTCGTGGATATCGACAGGCGCCATGAGCGATTGCTTGGCCAGCAGCATGGCCTTTTCCGAGGTGCCGCCGATGCCGATGCCGAGTATGCCCGGCGGACACCAGCCGGCGCCCATGCCGGGTAGCTGATCTACCACCCAGTCCGCCACGCTGTCGCTCGGGTTAAGGATCGTGAAACGGGATTTGTTTTCCGAGCCGCCACCCTTGGCCGCCAGTGTGATCGAGACCTTGTCACCGGGTACTACGCGGCTGTGGATCACGGCGGGCGTGTTGTCGCCGGTATTTCGCCGGGCGCCGGCGGGGTCTTCGACGATAGAGGCGCGTAACGGGTTGTCTGCGGCGAGGTAGGCGCGGTGTACCCCTTCGTTGATCATTTCCTCGACACTTTGTCGGCCATCCCAGCGGACATCCATACCAATATCGATGAATACTGTTACGATCCCGGTGTCCTGGCAGATCGGGCGTTTGCCCTCCGCGCACAGGCGTGAATTGATAAGAATCTGCGCGATGGCGTCGCGTGCCGCCGGTGATTTTTCCAGTTGCCAGGCACGGTGCATGGCCCTGATAAAGTCGATCGGGTGATAATAGGAAATGTATTGCAGCGCACCTTCAACGCTCTGGATAAAGTCTTCCTGGACAATGACGTTCATGGTTTTTCCTGAAAAAGGGAACAAATTGCGCGCTTGCTGTGTCCTATGTGTATCTTGTCATTGCGAGCGCAGCGAAGCAATCTCCCACGGACTGACGCCGGGTTGAATTTCAGGGATATGCTGACTAATTCGATTTCCGTCACTCTGGCGTAGGCCGGAATCCAGTGGTTTCGATGCGATAGATACCGGCTTTCGCCGCTATGACGAATTTGTGGAACTAAGTAGGAACCCCTTTATGCGAGCCCTGATCATTGCGTTTTCCCTGCTGTTTACCAGCCCTCTGTTTGCCACACCGGTTGATTACAGTCTTCCCGACCTCAATGGCAAGATACATTCACTGGCCGACTACAAGGGCAAATGGGTGATTGTGAACTACTGGGCGACCTGGTGCCCGCCGTGCCGGGAAGAGATCCCCGACCTGATCAAGTTCCACGAACAGCACCAAAAGCAGGGGGGTGATGTGGTAGTGCTGGGTGTCAATTTCGAGGATGTCGACAAGGAACAGCTGGCTGACTTTGTCGAAGGACAGATGATGACCTACCCGATCCTGCGTTCCGAGCCGTTGGCCGAAACGCCGCTGGGCCCGGTGCCGGGTTTACCGACCACCTACATCATCGCACCGGACGGGACGCCTGTGGCGCGCCAGGTGGGTCCCGTGACCGGTAAACAGCTCGACGACTACATCAATTCAAAGAAAGCCAGGGCCGCTGCAAAAAAATAGACGGCCCCGTTGTTCAGGGCTCGACGTCAGGGCGCTTGCCGGTGGTTGCCTGCAGCGTCATTGGCTGACCGTCGCGCACTGCTTCAATTTCGAGCGCGGCGCCCGGCCCGGACTGTGCGATCAGGGTCATGGCGTGACGGGCATTATCGACGGCCTTGCCGTTGATTTTCACGATGATGTCACCGGGCTTGATCGAGGCCTTGTCCGCCGGTCCACCGCGCAGCACACCGGCAATGAGCATGCCATGGGTATCTTTCAGCCCGAAGCTCTCCGCCAGTTGCGGGGTAATGTCCTGCGCCTCGACACCCAGCCAGCCGCGGTCCACATGGCCCTGTTCGATGATCTGTTGCATCACGTTGGCCACAAGGCTGACCGGGATGGCAAAACCGATACCCTGTGAACCGCCGGATCGGCTGTAGATGGCGGTGTTAATACCGATCAGTTCGCCCCATGCATTGATCAGCGCGCCACCCGAGTTGCCGGGGTTGATCGCGGCGTCCGTCTGGATGAAGTCCTCGTAGCGGTTTATCCCCAGCTGGCTGCGCCCGGTGGCGCTGATGATGCCCAGTGTCACCGTCTGACCGACCCCGAAGGGGTTGCCGATCGCCAGTGCAATATCACCGACACGCAGCTTGTCTGACGAGCCCAGTGGCAGTACCGGCAGCTTGTCCAGCTTGATGCGCAACACGGCGAGGTCGGTGTCCTTGTCCGCGCCGACGACGGTGGCGCGTGTACTGCGGCCATCCTGCAACATCACCTGGATTTCGTCGGCGCCGGCAATGACGTGATTATTGGTCAGTACATAACCCTGTTTTGAGACAATCACGCCTGAACCCAGACTGGTTTGCAGCTGCTTGCGCGGCGCCAGCCGGTTGCCGAAGAACTGGCGGAACAGCGGGTCGTCGAGCAGCGGGTGGCGCTTGCGGATGATGACCTTGGCGGTGTACACATTGACCACGGCTTTGGCGGCGGGTGCGACGGCATCGGCATAGGAAACCGGGGCGCTGCCATCGAGGCTTGAGAGATGGTGTTCCGTGTGTGGCGCGGCCTGCTGGACCTGGACGACCGGTGCGTGTGGCTCGAACCAGTCGGGTTTTATCAGCAGCAGCAAAAAGGCTGCGACAATGCCGACGGTCGCGGCTTGCAGGAAAAATGAAACGGTATCACGTATATTCATGGGCTCTTCTGCCTGTCCGGGGTTGCGCAATTATTGCGGATCATCCGGGGGAAGGCGAATTTCAGGGATTACATGGGGTAATAGCGTCGCGTGCCACGCCTCGATGAACTTGTCAGTTACTGCGACCGGTTGCTGGATGCCGGAAGTTTCCGTGACTATTGTCCGAACGGTCTGCAGGTCGAAGGGCGTGATACGGTCACGCGTATTGTCACCGGCGTGACGGCCAGCCAGGCGCTGATCGAGGCCGCCGCCGAGCAACAGGCCGACCTGTTGCTGGTGCATCACGGGTATTTCTGGAAAGGCGAGGACGCCTGCATCACCGGCATGAAACGCCGGCGACTGAAAGCCCTGCTCGACCGGGACATGAGCCTGCTGGCCTATCATCTGCCGCTGGATGCTCACCCGGAACTGGGTAACAACGCCTGTCTGGCGCAGCGTTTTGAGTTGCCGATAACGGGCTGGTTCGGTGATGGCGGGGGCCCGCCGCTGGCCTGTGAGGCGCGTTTGGCCGAGCCGTTGACGGCTGCTGCGCTGGGTGAACGTATTGCCAGGGCATTGGGGCGCGAGCCACTGCATATCGATGCCGGCCCGGCGCAAATTCGGCGCATTGGCTGGTGCAGCGGCGCCGCGCAGGGTTACCTGGAAGCCGCCGCCCGGCACGGGCTGGATGCCTTCATCAGCGGCGAAATTTCCGAACCGACTGTGCATATTGCCCGGGAGTACGGCATCCACTATTTTGCCGCCGGCCACCACGCCAGCGAGCGTTTTGGCGTACAGGCGCTCGGTGCCCACCTGGCGGAACATTTCGGGATCGAACATTTTTTTGTCGATATAGATAATCCTGTGTGAAAAAGTCGTGCAGATCGGTGTTTTTCGACGGAGTTTCGCTTGACCTGCCGGGGCAGTTCCGACATGCTATGCCCGCTGTTCGAACATGGGTTTGAATATCTGAATATTCTAATATTCGTCGGTCATGACGGTGTGCCAGCCAAGCGTCAGCCGGTGATTTTGCGTGGAGACCATTTGCATGAGTGGTGACGGTGTAGATACCAGCAAACGTCGGTTCCTGACAGCTGCTGCAACGGTCGTGGGCGGCGTAGGCGCCGTGTATACCGCGGTTCCTTTTCTGGCGTCCTGGATGCCCAGCGAGCGGGCCAAGGCGGCCGGCGCGCCGGTCGAGGCGGACATCAGCAAGCTCGAAGTCGGGCAGATGATCCGTGTTCAGTGGCGAGGCAAGCCGGTGTGGATACTCAAACGCAGTGAGGAAATGCTCAAGGCCTTGCCTACCCTGGATGACCGTTTGCGTGATCCGAATTCCGAAGAACCCCAGCAGCCGCCATACGCACAGAATCCCGTACGATCGATCAAGCCCGAGATCCTGGTGCTGGTCGGCATCTGTACACACCTTGGCTGTGCCCCCGATTTCGTCCCGCAACCCGAACCACAGCCTTATGATCCAAACTGGAAGGGCGGTTATTTCTGTCCCTGCCATGGTTCTCGCTATGATCTTGCGGGTCGTGTGTTCAAGGGCGTACCGGCGCCCTTGAACCTCGTCGTACCGCCGCACAAGTACACCAGCAATACGCAGATCCTTGTTGGTGTTGACACAGGAGCTGCTTGATATGGGTATGTTAGTGAACCTGCGCGACTGGATTGACGCCCGTTTCCCGTTGACCAAGATGTGGGACGAGCACCTGGCCAAGTATTACGCGCCCAAGAACTTCAACTTCTGGTACTTCTTTGGCTCGCTGGCATTGATGGTGCTGGTGATCCAGATTATTTCCGGCATCTTCCTTACCATGAACTACAAGCCTGACGCCACGCAGGCATTCGGTTCGGTGGAATACATCATGCGTGATGTGGACTGGGGCTGGTTGATCCGCTACATCCACTCCACCGGCGCCTCGGCGTTCTTTATCGTGGTGTACCTGCACATGTTCCGTGGTCTGTTATACGGTTCCTACCGCGGCCCGCGTGAGCTGATCTGGCTGTTCGGCATGATGATCTTCCTGGCGTTGATGGCGGAAGCCTTCTTTGGTTATCTGTTACCGTGGGGGCAGATGTCCTACTGGGGTGCGCAGGTTATCACCTCGTTGTTTGGCGCCATTCCGGTGATTGGCGACGACCTGGCGCTGTGGATTCGCGGTGACTATGTGATATCCGATGTCACGCTCAACCGCTTCTTTGCGCTGCACGTAATCGCCGTTCCGCTGGCGCTGATTGCCCTTGTGATAGTGCACATCCTGGCGCTGCACGAAGTTGGCTCTAACAACCCCGACGGTGTGGAAATCAAGAAAACCAAGGACGAAAACGGCATTCCACTCGACGGTATTCCGTTCCACCCGTACTACACCGTGAAAGATATCGTCGGCGTGGTGGTTTTCCTGATGTTCTTCTCCACCGTGATCTTCTTTGTCCCTGAAGGTGGTGGTTACTTCCTGGAACAGCCGAACTTCGAACCGGCCAACCCGTTGAAGACACCCGAGCATATTGCCCCGGTGTGGTACTTCACGCCGTACTACGCGATGTTGCGTGCGGTGACGTTCGATATCGGGCCGCTGACGGCCAAGTTCCTTGGCGTTATCGTGATGGGTGGCTCGGTGGTTATCTTCTTCTTCCTGCCCTGGCTGGACAAGAGCCCGGTGAAGTCGATTCGTTACCGCGGGCCGATCTACAAGACCATGTTGACGCTGTTTGTCATCGCCTTCCTGACGTTGGGATGGCTTGGCACCAAACCGCCGACTGAACTGAGAACCTTGATGGCGCAGATCGGTACGGTAGTGTACTTCGCCTTCTTCCTGGCGATGCCGTTCTACAGCCGGATGGACAAGACCAAGCCGGTTCCAGACAGGGTTACGGGGTAACGATCCAATGAAAAAACAACTACTTGCTATTTTGTTGCTTATCTCGCCCGCGCTGGTGCTGGCCAATGAAGGTGGGGCGAATCTCGATAAAGCCCAGATTGACCCGGCCAACCAGGAATCATTGCAGCGCGGGGCGCGAACCTTCGTGAACTATTGCATGGGTTGTCACTCTGCCAAGTATGAGCGTTACAACCGCCTGGCGCGTGACCTGGGTATCAGTGAAACTGACGTGATTGATAACCTGATATTCACTGGCGCCAAAATCGGCGATACCATGAAGATCGGAATGCAGTCAAAGGACGCCAAGAAATACTTTGGTGCTGCGCCCCCGGATCTGACGCTGATTGCCCGCCGGCGCGGCGCGGACTGGTTGTACACCTACCTCCGCACCTTCTACCTGGACGACAGCCGTCCGTTCGGCGTGAACAACAAGGTGTTTGACAAGGTGGGTATGCCGGATGTGCTGTGGGAGTTGCAGGGCTGGCAGAAGCCTGTCTACGAGACAGTAACGGATGTTAACGGCAATAAGCACCAGAAACTCGTCGAGGTAAAACTTGTCAGGCAGGGTACCCAGTCACCGGCGGAATTTGACCGTACGGTACGTGATCTGGTGAATTTCCTCACCTACATGGCCGAGCCGGTCAAGCTGCAACGTCAGGCGCTGGGTGTCAAGGTGTTGCTGTTCCTGTTTGTTCTGTTCATCATTACCTACCTGCTCAAGAAAGAGTACTGGAAGGACGTCCACTAAATCCTGAGGCGGGGTGATGCCGGCAGGCATCACCCCGTACGTCAGGTTCTAAGACCTGGAGAAAATGCATGGCCGTAATTTCCAATCGCCGTTCGGTGATGACCCTGTTTTCCGACGCATCCTGCCCGCAGAGCCATCGCGTGCGTATGGTGTTGGCCGAGAAGGGGATTACGGTCGAAATCGTCAATATCGACCCGGATAACCTGCCGGAAGACCTGATCGACCTGAATCCCTACCAGAGCGTCCCGACGCTGATGGATCGGGAACTGGTGCTGTATGACCCGCAGGTCATTGTCGAGTACCTCGATGAACGTTTCCCGCACCCGCCGCTGATGCCGGTCGACCCGGTCTCGCGCGCACGCAGTCGCCTGGCCTTGCACCGTATCGAGAAAGACTGGTACTCCTTGCTGGCAGATATGGAGCGGGGCGAAAAGACGGCGGCCAAGGCGCGCAAGGCGCTGCGTGACAGCCTGGCGTCGAGTGCCGAGGTATTCGAGGCCAAACCGTTCTTCCTCAGCGATGATTTTTCCCTGGTTGATGCCAGCCTGGCGCCGATCCTGTGGCGGCTCAAGCACTACCGCATTGAATTGCCTGCGCAGGCCAAACCGGTGCTCGATTATGCCGACCGTCTGTTTGCACGCGAGTCATTCCAGGCCAGCCTGACGGAAGCCGAGCGGGAGATGCGCGAGTAGCGTCATTAGCGCGCAATGACCTCCAACCGGCCCTACCTGCTTCGTGCTATTCACGAGTGGATACTGGACAACCACTGCACCCCACACCTGATGGTCGATGCCAATGCGGAAGGGGTCGATGTGCCGCAAAAGCACGTCAAGGATGGCAAGATCGTGCTGAACATCGGCCCGAGCGCTGTCGAGGGACTGCGTATCGGCAATGATGAAGTAAGCTTCCTGGCGCGCTTCAGCGGCGTTTCCCAGCTGGTCGCTATTCCCATGCATGCGGTACTGGCGATCTATGCCAGGGAAAACGGTCGCGGCATGATGTTTGGTGAAGACGAAGGCAAGCCGGACCCCGATGACGATAATACCCCGGAACCCCCAACACGGCCTTCGCTGAAAGTCGTCAAGTAGTCCCCATCAACCCCGTGTAGCGCGCCAGTCCGTACAGGGCTGTCTGTTCGTCGCAGATCACCTTGACAGGCATGTGACTTAACAGCCCGCCCATGCGTCCCTTGTCCAGAAATGCCTCGATAAAGCGGCCCGAGCCGAGCCGGGCAAGGATTTTCGGGGCGATACCGCCGCCAAGATAGAGTCCGCCGGTCGTGTTGAGTTTGAGCGCCAGGTTGCCGGCCTCACGGCCATAGAGCTCGATGAACCAGTCCAGCGCTTCCACACTCAGGGCATTGTCTTCAGCCAGCGCGTGCTGACTGATACGGGCGGCGGCGCCTTCCTGCAGAGGATCGCCCAGCCAGTCAGGTGCGGCGGTTCCGGCGGTTTTCAGTACCTGCTGGAACAGTTCAACCAGCCCTGGCCCGGACACCATGCGTTCCCAGCTGACATGGCCGTAACGCGCCTGTAATGCTTTCAGCAGCGCACTGTCGCGTTCCGTCTGTGGCGCGAAATCCGTGTGGCCGCCTTCACAGGCAAACGGCCGATGACGGATGCCGTCAAATGTCAGCCCGGCCTGTCCCAGCCCGGTGCCGGCGGCAATTATGGCCTTGTTGCCCGATGCGACCGCCTGTCCGGTTTGCAGCGATACCAGTGAGCTGTCCTCCAGCGTATCGATGCCCCAGGCCAGCGCTTCCAGGTCGTTAAGCAGGTAGGCGGGAATGCCCAGCGCCGAGGACAACGACGCTGCGGATACTTCCCAGGGCAGGTTGGTGGTCCTGCAACGGCCGTCCAGTACCGGTCCCGCCACCCCGAAGGCGGCCTGTCGTGGCCGGGTATCCGGGTAGTCGTGCAGAAAATGCTCAATGATCGGTTGCAAGCCATCGAAATCGCGGCTGACATAGTGGTTTACGTGAACAATGCGGTAACGTTTTGCCTCTGGTACGACCAGGGCAAGGCGTGTATGTGTGCCACCGATGTCACCTGTCAGTATAGACATGTGTATACTCCGGCTTAATATGGTTGAAGTCCGCCGTGTTGCGAATGCGCAGTGTAGCCGATTGCCAGCGGTTTTTGTTTTAGCCTGGTTTTTTGTCCGGAGTGATATGAATGAACGCCCCCCTTATCCTCGTTGCTGATGATAATTCAGAAGACCTCAGCCTGCTTACCTCGGCGATGGAAACCGCCGGTTACGACGTCCTGCAGGCGCACGATGGCGATGAAGCCGAGCGGCTGGCGCTGGAACGTCAACCGGACCTGACCATCCTCGATTTACGCATGCCGCTGAAAGACGGATTCGAGGTTGCTGTCGCACTGCGTGAGGCAGACCTTCCGTTTATCTCCCTGAGTTCATACGGTGAGGAGGAAATGGTCGAGCGCGCCACCAATGCCGGTTCGCTGGCCTACCTGGTCAAGCCGCTGGAAGCCGACCAGCTGGTGCCCGCCGTGCAGGCAGCACTGCGTTGCGCGGATGACAAGCGTCATATGAAGGCGTCCATCGAGCAGATGGACAAGGCCCTGTCGCAGAGCCGGGAAATCAGCATGGTCGTGGGTATTCTCATGGAGCGTTGTGACTTCACCGCCATCCAGGCTTTCGATGCCCTGCGCGACGAAGCGCGATCGCAGCGCCGCAAGATCGCCGATGTGGCTCGCGAGTACTTCAATGCCGCCGAGGCCCTGCACAGCATGACCCACAGCATCGCCGGGCGCGCCCGTGAAAAGGTCCAGCGCAGCCATACAAAACGCCCGCCAAAGCGCGGTCCGGCGCGGATTATCACCTGAGCGGATTGCCTTTCCCGGGCATCCGTTATATCCTGCGCGGCTTCCCGGAGGGGTGTCCGAGTGGTTGAAGGAGCACGCCTGGAAAGTGTGTATACGGTAATACCGTATCGAGGGTTCGAATCCCTCCTCCTCCGCCAAATTCCTTTATAAATAAGCACTGGCCCACTCAGGAGAGCGGGTTAGCGGGAAGTCGCGGGGTCGATATAATCGGGGGCGCTACCCGGTTCCTCCCAGGGGTTAACCCGAGGTGATAGCAGGGCTAATCAGACCTTTCCTGGTCTACCCCGGCCAGCATGGCCAGCCGGACCAGTTCGGTCGGGGAGGTGGCGTGCATTTTCGCCATGAGGTTGGCGCGATGAAGTTCCACGGTTTTAATACTGATACCGAGTTCAGCCGCAATGACCTTGTTCTGTCTGGAACGCAGCACATAGCTCATGACTTCATGCTCGCGGGGGGTTAAGCGGTCTATACGCTGGCGGATAGTATTCACCTTGACCTGGTGTTCGCGGTTGTCCCGGTCGCAGGCAAGGGCGCTTTGCAGCAGTTCCAGCATCAGGGCATCGTTGTAGGGCTTCTCGACAAAGTCGTAGGCGCCGGCTTTCATGGCCCTGACCGCCATGGCGACATCCGCGTGTCCGGTGACGATAATCACCGGGGTGCTTGCTCCGGAGGCTTTCAAACGTGCGTAGAGTTCCATGCCGTTGATGTCGGGCATGCGTACATCCAGGACCACGCAGCCGGGGGCGTTATCGTCAAAATGATCGAGGAAGGTCTGCCCGCAATCGAATTCACGGACCGACAGGTGGGCGGACTCGGCGAGCCATTTCAGGGATTCCCTGGCAAGACGGTCATCATCGACGATATTGATTACCGGCGTCATGACGGACTTGCCTGCTGCACGGGCAGTTCAAAAAATACCTCGGTACCGCCACCGGAAAGCGACCTGGCGCGGATATTGCCCTGGTGTGATTCAATAATAGAGCGGCTGATCGACAGGCCTATGCCCATGCCATCCGCTTTGGTGGTGTAAAAGGCATCGAAGACCTTCGGGATGGCTTCTTCCGCAATGCCTTCGCCGTTGTCCAGGGTGCTCACCATAACTTTTTCCCCCGCTACGCACCGTGTTTTGAGGGTGAGAATACGCTTCCACGGTTTTACCGTATCCATGGCGTCAATGCCGTTACGAATAAAATTCAGTACCACCTGTTCCAGCTGGATCATGTCCCCCTCGACGAGGGGCAGGTGTGTTTCCAGGTCAAGCCGGATGTCTACGTTATGGCGGTGCGCTTCGTGCGACACCAGCGTGGTGACGTTGCGTACCGCTTCATTAAGGTCTACGACGCTTTGTACGGCGTCGCCTTTTTGCACAAATTCACGGATACGCCGGATAATATTTGCCGCCAGTGTGGCGCCTTCCACGGCGCTTTCCATACCGTGCGCAAGTTTCGCCTGGTCGGCATTGCCTTCCTTCAGCATGCGCAGGCAGCCACTGCAATAGTTGATGGCGCCGGTCAGTGGCTGGTTGAGTTCGTGGGCCAGGCTGGCGGCCATCTCCCCGATGGTGTTCATGCGTGAAACGCGCGCGAACTCGGCCTGGTGGCGTTGTTCAGCCTCGTGCGCCATCTGCAATTCCACTTCATCACCGATCCACTGTGCCATGACCTTGAGCAGTTCGTGGTCCCAGGTGCTGAAACACTGCTTGCGGACCTCCGGACCGGCAAATTCCAGGGTACAGTGAATATGGCCATCGACCATAACCGCGGCGCCGAGATAATTCTTCCAGCCCTGCTGCCGACACCCGCAGTCAGCCGCCGGTCCCTTGTCGAGGTCAGGGATGTCGAGCGGCTCACCTTCGCGTTCGATAAGCAGGGCAACGCATTGATCGCTCAGTGGCCCGGATCGGTTCGCGACCAGGCTTCGATCACCCGAAACCCTGCAGATCCGACGTCCGTCGGCCTCGATGCTGGCCAGTACGGCGACCGGCAGGGCAAAGTATTCGCGGCCGGTATCGAGCAAGCGGGCCAGTTTGGCATCGTGTGACAGGTCGGGCGCGCTGGTGATCCTGACCAGTTCGCGC
>JALWRY010000427.1 GCA_027080445.1 Thiohalobacter sp.
TAGTAAGACTTATCTTCCCGCCATCCCACTCGTTGTAGTACTCCGGGTCGAGTGCGAATGACAGGTAACTTTTATGCTGTGCACTGGAGAGCGCATCTTTCGGGAAGGCCAGCCATTCCGTACTGATATTACCCGACCAGCCACCGGCAACGCCGGGCTTGCCGGCGAGGAGTGTGGCGCACAGTAAAACGGCCTGCAGTATGTAAACGACTGGTTTCATGTGTCCCCGGAACCTAGCGCGCCCGCTTGAGTGAGCTGCGATCAAAGTCACGGGTCTTTAGCCCGGTACCGAACCTGTAGTTGTTCCAGGTGAGCGTGGTGCTCTTGCCGGTCTGGTGGTTGACCATGTTCATGTTCTTTGCCTTCCAGAACTTGTCCAGGTATTTCTCGTAACCGGAAAAGGTCAGTGTTTTAAGCAGCGAATTTTTACGGTCGTAGTAGACGATCTTGCGTTCGCGGTATTCATTCTTGTCCATCCATACCACCTGGCGGGTGTAGCCGGATTTTTTGTCCACCGGGTAACGCTCGAAGACATACATGTCTTCCCCGTCGAGTTTTTCGTCGCGCAGGTACTTGTAGGTGTATTTCTCGACTTCCTGGGAGCTGATGTCCTCGTAGGCGAATTCACTACCCATGAACGGGCCGGACTTGTTGTTGGAGGCGATACGCTTGACGCGTTTCAGCGCCGGCAGGTACAGCCACTGGTCGTCGGAACCGGTCTTGTGAGTAAAGGTCAGCAGGGCGGTTCCCTTGACGTCCTGCGGACGGTCGAAAATGGTCAGGCTCTTGTCGCCGTCACCCTCGACCTCGAGGTTTTTGGAGCGCAGTTGACGGGTGCTTTCACTGCCCTGCTTGTTGCGCAGAATCATTAACAGGTCGGCGGTAAAGTCACCGAAGCCGTTTTTGCGCCGGTCTGCCTCGACGGCAATTTCAAGCCCCCGGTCTTCCGCGGGTCCTGCCAGTAAGGGCGTGTTGAAGGCGGAAACGCCAAGCAGGATGACGAGTAATGTATTCAGGAATTTCATCAGACTTTACCTTTGATTTTCAGTAACAGGGGAGGGAGGAACAGGAAGTCGGCAAACAGCGCCAGACCGATGGTGATCGCGGTCAGCAGGCCCATGCCGGCGTTCATCTTGAACGAGGACAGGGCAAGTATGGCGAAGCCGGCAATGAGTACCACCGAGGTGATGATCATGGCGACGCCAACGCTGGAAAAGGCGATACGTACGGCTTCTTCGCTGCTGGCGCCCTGTTCACGACGCGCGCGCAGGAATTTGCTCATAAAGTGAATGGTGTCGTCGACGACAATACCCAGCGTCATGGCCACCACGACCGACAACGAGACACCGACTTCACCGACCAGCAGGCCCCATATCCCGAACGCCATAATGGCCGGCATCATATTGGGTACCAGGCTGAGCAGGCCGAACTTGAAGGAACGGAAAGCGAATATCAGCATGATAGAAATCAGCACCATGGCCATGGCATTGCCGCTGAGCATGCTGCGGATGTTGCGTGAAGTGATATGCGCAAACATGATGGCGGGGCTGGCGCCGACAGTTTGCATATGGGCAGGCGCATTGTCCGCGAGCCATTTCCTGGCGCGTGCCTCAAGCGTCAGTAGTTCATTGGTAGTGAGGTTCTTCACCGTAACCGTCATGCGTGTTGCGGATTTGTCGATATCGATCTGGTTGTTCAGGTCCAGGCCGTAGGGCAGTGACATCTCGTAGAGCAGGAAGTACTGCGCCGCCAGTTCGCGGCTGTCCGGAATCCGGTACCAGCTGCGATCGTCGCCGTGCAGGTTCATATTCAGTCGCTTGACGATATCGGTAATGACATTGACGTGGATGACTTCCGGCTGCTCGCGGTACCAGTTGGCGAAGTTCTCGATGATCTGCAACATCAACGGCTCGTTGATGGTGCCGCTGCCGCCGGTGTTGAGCGAATAGTCGATGGTATAGATGCCGGTGAGGTTGTCGGTGACAAAGTCGGTGGCGCGGCGGAACTCGATGCTGTGATCGAAGTACTCGACAAACTGGTCGTTGAGTTCATTACGGGTAATGGAGTAGCCAAGCGCGATCAGCAGGCCCAGGTTGCCCCAGAACAGGGCCTTGCGATAGCGCAGCACAAACTCGCCGAGACGGCTCATCCAGCGACTGGCCGTTTCCTGGTTGGTATGCGGGCGGATGGGCAGGATCATGATCAGTGAAGGCATGAACACATAGGAATACAGCCAGGCCGCCACCACGCCCATGGCAACGATATTGCCGAGATCGCGGAAGGGTGGCGCGTCGGAGAAGTTCATGCTCAGGAAACCGACGGCGGTGGTCAGGCTGGTCAGCAGGATGGGCTGGAAGTTGACACGCAAGGCCTCGAACATGGCGTCACGTTTTTCCATGCCCTTTGTCATGTTGTGCATCAGCGCCACCAGCAGGTGTACGCAGTCGGCGACCGCAAGTGTCAGCACGATCGTCGGCGCACTGCCGATGGGCGGGGTCATGCGAATGCCGAGCCAGCCGGCCAGCCCCATGGCGGTGGCAATGGAAAATGCAACGACCAGCAGGGTAGCGAAAATAGCGGTCAGCGAGCGCAGCAGGAACCACAAAAGCACGAACACGACCAGGAACATGATCGGCACCAGCGAGCGCATATCGTGTTTGGCCGCTTCCGGGAAGGCGTTGTTCATCATTACCGTGCCGGTAAGGTAGAAATCCAGGTGCGGGTAGAGGGCCTGGTATTTCTTCACCAGGTCGCGGGTGTAGGCCACTACGCTGGGTATTTCACGGGTCTGGTCGATGCCCGGTGTCTGTATGGTGATGTTGATCCCGGTGACTTCGCCACTCGGTGAAATCAGGCGGTGTACCAGCAGTGGTTCGTGCAGCGCAATTTGCTTGATGCGGCGGATATCGGAGTCCAGCAGGTTGGCGCCATCCACCACCAGGTCGCCAACGATCAGGTCATCGCCCTCGGCAACGGTGTGCTGGTAGTTGGTCAGCGAGTCGACACGTATCGAGAAAGGCACCTGCCAGGCTTCTTCCGTCATGGCTTCAACCGCAGCGAGGGTCTTGCGGGTGAAGACCTTGTGGTTCTTCGGCGCCAGTACAATGAGGATATTGTCATTATTGGTGTAGGTGTTCTGCAGCGTTTCAAAGGCGGTCAGCTGCGGGTTTTCCTCACTGAAAAACACGCGGTAATCCGTCGTCAGCGACAGCTTGCGGCCACCCATGGCTGCCCAGACAACAAACAGCACGGTCAACAGGACCCACAGGTAACGTCCACGCAGGATCGTGTTAGCGATAGTTTCAACCATTAGGGGGCTCCGGTGGCAGCGGTCTGCGCGGTACGTTGGGGTTTTTTGCGGGGTGGCACGTCATCCGCCAGCAGGTATTCCGGGCGCGGCACGCCGGCCAGCGGCTGGATTTCGCGGTTACCGGCGATCGGTGGCGGCAGGCGGCGTAACAGGTGGATACGATTCAGCTTCGGGTCCACGGTGTGATCGGGCAGTGTCTGCAGGTAGTAGGCGACCACGGCGGTGGCATCGACAATGCCGCCAAAGCGGTCCTTGAGTACCTTGATGTCGAGGGCTGTCGAGCGGTTGATCTTGCCCGGCAGCTCGACAAACCAGTAGCCCGCCACGGTGTAGTAACGTTCCGGATCCAGGGCTTCGTTATTGACGCGGATATTGCTGGCGCGGAAGCCCCACTGGTTATACGGGTCGAGATCATAGGTGATGCCGGAAAATGCCAGCATCCAGCCGCCGCCCCAGAACCCGACCACGTCGGTCAGTGAACCCTGGGCGCCGTTCTCGATCATCAGGTGCAGGTCGTCGCCGCTGATCAGTCCGCAGGCAATCTGTGGACCGATGGGAATGTAATGGTAGATATCCTCAAGCTTGATCGGGCCAGGTGCGACGTGTGTCCCGTAGCGGAAGCCGCGGATCAGGCCGACGTCGGATTCGCAGGCGCCACGGAACGCGTCGGCGAGAAAGTCGTGTGAGGAACCTTCGACAACCGCCGGCATGGATTCGGCATCGGAGTAGTTGGAACGGTGCAGGGCTTTTTTTGTGTAGCCGATGACCGTATCAATAGGCGTGCGCAGCACATAACCGTTCATCGGGTTGACGTGCGGGACAAAGTCATCACCCTTGATAAAGGTTTTGCGGATTTCCGCCACCTTTGCCGCGATCATCGGGTCGGGCTGGTTGTTTTCCACCGTGATGCGGTGCGCCTTGAAATCCCACTTGGCCAGCTTGCCGTTCTTCACGGTCAGGGTCATTTCACCCACCATGGTGCCGTCCTGTCCCTCTTCAACCAGCAGGGTGCCGGACTTTGACTTGATGGCCTTCCAGGTTTCCTCGTGCATATCGGAAGACAGCACGACATCGATGCCGGGATAGGTATTGACCAGCTCCAGGTTGGGCCCGAGGCCACGTTCCGAGATCAGCACCAGCAGGTCGACTTTTTCCTCGTTACGCAGTTTCGGGATAGCCACGGCCAGTTCCTCTTCGCCGGGCGTCAGGTAGAAACCGTCCATGACGCGCGGACTCACGGCTTGAGGGCCCCGGTCGGCGGTCAGGCCGATAATGCCGATGCGCACACCGTTGATTTCCTTGATCATGTACGGCGGTACGACACGCTGTCCGGCCTGTTTGGCGTAAGGCGTTTCCGGGAACTCGTAGAGGGTCGAGTAATACAGGTTGGCCGCGAGGCTCTTCCAGTTGAACATTGGCTTGCGCCCGTCTACCTCGGCGAACAGTTCACGGAAGCGTTCCGGGCCGTACAGGTAATCCCAGTTGCCGGGCGTGAAGGCATCGATCTTGAACAGGTTGAGGACGTCCGCCATCGCCTTGCCGCGTGAGTACAGGGCTTCGGCTGAACCCTGGATGGTATCGCCCGTGTTGACCAGCAGGTTGTGCGGGTGCCTGGCGCGGATCTTCTTGATCTGGTCGTAGACATAGGCGAGTCCACCGGCCATGACGCCGCGGTCGCTGTCGCCATCGCGCATATTGGGGCGCGGCACCAGGTGACCGTGCAGGTCGCCGATGTGAATCAGGGTGACTTCACCATCGCCGGCGCTGGCCGCAGACGCGAACAGCGTCAGGGACAGCACCAGGGTATGAAGCAGTGTGCGGAGCTCAGGTTTCATGAATAGGGTTTCCGTTTCAGGGGCGCACGTAGGCCCAGCCCTGGTACTGTTTTTCCACCAGTTCGGAAACACCGGACGGGACATAACGTACCTGCTGAAGCATGTCGGATGGGCGCAGCTTGTGGGTGCGCATGGCGATTTCACAGGCGACAATACGGACACCTTCCGTCGTCAGTTCCTCGACCTTGTCGGCAATCGGGATCGGTGCGTAGTACTTCAGCGTGTTGATGCCATCCCCGTACACGACAATTTCCACTTCGACATTGTCGGGGCCGAATTCGTGCTGCAGGTTGCGGGCGTTGTTCAGCGTGGTCCTCATCTTGTCGATGCTGTTTTCGCTGACTTGCAGCAAAACCTGGTACTTCAGCTGTTCAGCCGCCATGCCTGTGGATGCCATGGCCGAGAGGGCCAGCGCGATAAACCAGTGTTTGAGTGTCATGAGTCTTTCCCTTTTGTTCAGCTGGCGTAATGAATGTTTGCGCCAAGGAGTGCGGCCAGGCCGCTACGTTCCAGCAGCGCGTCAGATGAATGATCACGCAGCCACAGGATCAGGTCGCCGCCGGATTCCCTGCGCTTGCGCGTTTCCTGTGCGAGCGCGGCGGCACCGGCGTCGTCGATGTTGTCGATCAGTTCGCCGGCAATAATCAGCGGCTTGCTGCGTTGGTCTTCGTGGGCAATGTCCGAGAATCCGCGCTCGATGGCATGTGTGGAACCGAAGAAGATCGAACCGGAGAGTTGCACCACGGTGGCATCGTCAATGTGTTCCGGCATGTACTGTTCAGCTTCATCCTCGAACAGCAGGTCCAGTTCCGGGCGCGATACATGACGCATGTAGGCAATAATGGAAACGGCGATACCCAGCATCACGGCCCATTCCAGTCCGCCGTACACCGTGGTAAAGCACACCAGCAGGAAGGAGATACGCGGTTCCCCGCGGATCGCCAGCATGGTCCTGATGTCCCTGACCTTGATCAGCCCGGCGCCGACCAGGAACAGGATGCCGGCCATCACGGACAGCGGCATCTGTGCGATGATCGGCGAGGCAAAAGCCACCATCAGCGCCAGCACGATGGCTGAAACGATACCGACCAGCGGTGTTTTACCACCGGTTTCAATGTTAGAAGCACTGCGGTTGAAGGAACCGCAACTCGGGTAACAGCTGAGGAAACTGCCGACCACGTTGGACAGGCCCTGGCCGATGACTTCCTGGTCGATATCCACATGTTGCCCGGACTTGACCGCCATGGCGCGCGCAATGACGGCGGACTGCATCAGGCCAAGGAAAGCGATGATAAAACCGCCCATCATCAGGCCTTCGGCCGCTTCGTAGAAATTGGTCGGGCTGAAGTCGGGCGCGGACAGCGGCAGGACCTGCAGGGACAGGTAACCCAGTTTGTCGACATTGGTGTTGCCGGCGCCGAACAGGGTGTCGAGCAGCCAGCCGCCGACCATACCGGCAATCACCGCAATAATGATGGCCGGTTGCCGCGGGAAGAAACGTTTCACCAGCATGCCGGTGGCGACAGTCAGTATACCCAGCGAGGCGGCCCACCAGTTGACTTCCGGCAGGCGGAACAGCATCGAATACAGCGTGTCCTCGATCGGTTCGCCGGGGTTGACGGTCAGGCCGAGAAAGTTGCCGATCTGCTGGACAATAATAATGATACCGACGCCGGTCACGATGGCGACCATGACGGTGTGGGAAAAGTAATTGAACACCACGCCCAGCTTCAGCACACCGAACAGTAACTGGATAACGCCGGCGATAAACGTCAGCGTCAGCGTGTACATGATCCAGTCCGGCGTGCCGATGCTGGCGTAGCCGCCGACGATGGTGGCAACCATCACCGAGATGGAGGTGTTGGGGCCAGACAGTACGTGCCAGGACGAGCCGAACAGCGCACAGACAATGACCGGGAAAATAGAGGTGTACAGCCCGATCTCCGGCGGCAGGCCGGCCATGGTGGCCAGCGCTATCGCCTGGGGAAGAATCAGGATGCCGGCCGCGACACCCGCCCAGATGTCGTTGCGAACCGTCATGGCGTCGAGCATCGGCAGCCATTCGGTGAATGGCAGGAAGCGACGGATCAACGGGTGCGTGTTGCTGTGGTTCATGCTCAGTGACCCCCGCCCGGTTTCGGCGAAAAGCGGTTCATGAAGAATGAGGTGCGCGGGTCATCCGGGCGGAAGTGAATCCACATGTAGGCCGCAACGTCCAGTGCCTCGTCATCGTTCAGCGTATAGCCGGAACCCAGTGGCATATTGGCCTTGATGAACTGCGCAGCGGTTTTTACCTTGTTCAGGCCGGCACCGCGGTTGAACGAATCCATGCCCCACAGCGGCGGGAACATGTAGCCGACACCGTTACGGTTCTTCTGGCCTTCACCATTGGCGCCGTGGCAGAGCGCGCAGCGGGTGTTGTAGATGATCTCGCCATTAATGGGCGAAGGGTCTTTTGTCTTCTTGATGCTGGCAAAGCCCCGGCCGGGCAGGGCCACGCCAACCGGTGCACCGGTGGAGAGCCATTTGGCGTAGGTCACCAGGGCGTCCATTTCCGGTGCGTCGACGGTCGGCGCGATACCGTCCATGCTGTACTTGAAGCAGGACTGGATGCGTTGCTGGAATGTCACTACGCGTTTGGCCTTGTTGCGCGCTACCGGGTAGATGGGGTAGGACGCCCACAAGGGGGCGGCATAGGGCTGGCGGCCTTCGGAGAGATGGCAGCTCACACAATTCAGGCCATTACCGGCATAGCGCGGCGCATACTCCTGGGTGTTGACGAAGATATTGCGGCCCCAGCGAATCATGTCGCCGGTCTTGTCGTCCGGAATATCCTCATAGGAAGGCGGCACGAAGTACTCACCGGGATTGACCACGGGTACTGTTATCAGGTTGGTCGGCAGGCTGACCTGCGGACGCACCAGCGTAGGCCGTACCTCGAGCGGATCGAGGGGTTCGGCCTGTGCGGGTGACAGCAGCGAGAGTGCGGTTACCACGGTAAACAGCGCGGAGAAAATCTGTTTCATGATCCCGTTACTCCTCGTTGACACTGTGTGACTTGTTGCTGTAATAGCGCGCAACATTGACCTTGTTGCCATCCGTTAGCAGGTTGGCGGTGTTCTTCATCATGGCGAACTGGTCGTTATCGCGGTCGCCGTTCTGCCACTTGTTGATCTGGCTGATGATGTACTTCGGTGGTTGTCCGGCCAGTGGCGGGAAGTGTTCGCCAAAACCTTCACCATTCGGGCCGTGGCAGGCGTTGCAGCGCGGCATCAGGTATTCCGGTTTGCCACGTACGGCCAGTTCGTGCCCCCGTTCCAGGGTTTCGAAATCCACCGGTTCCGGTTTGGCGGAAAACGGCAGGCTGGCGTAGTAGTTGGAAACGTTGTAGATGTCCTTCGCACTGAGCGCCTTCGCAATCGGGTTCATCATCGGATCGCGGCGGATGCCGGGCGAATAGATGGTCAGGTCCTTGTAGACGCGGGGCGTCTTTTCGTAATCGCGGGATATCGGGTCGACCTTCACGCCGATATCCATCGGGTCGCGGGCGAAGTCCCGGAGTTGCTTGGCGATATATTTCGGGTGCAGGCCGGCAAGACGCGGGTAACCGAGTTCCTGGTTGCCTTCACCGTTCTGACCATGACAGTGCGCGCAGGCAGTCACGCCATCGAGTCCGTTCAGGGCTATTTTTCTGCCTTCAGCCACGGCGGCAGGGTCGGTTTTTTCGACCAGGTAGCGAGGCTGGTGCGTGTAGCGGTAGCCGAGTACAACGGCCGCGATTACAGAGACAACCAGTATCGCCAGGCGCCTGACACGTGTACCAAAGAGGGTTTCCTTGACCATGATTTCCTGCTCCGTTCAGGCGCTGCGTACAGCGATGGCATCAAGTGGACCTGCGCCGCCATCCGGCTCGTTGCTGTAACGCAGGTGAAGGGCGCTGAACAGGTACATGCCAAGCGACATGGACAGCACGAAAGTGAGGACCTGGGGGTTGCCGGTGATACCGGATACCAGTGCCGGACCCGGGCAGAAACCAACCAGTCCCCAGCCGATGCCGAACAGGGCGGCGCCGGCGACCAGTGGCGTGTCGATGTCCATGCGCGTCGGCAACTGGAATTTTTCACCGAACACACTGTGTTCGCGTTTCAGGATCAGCCGCTGGCTGATGAAATAGGTCACAACCGCACCGAGCAGCACCATGACGAGGCTCGGGTCCCAGTTGTCGATAAAGTCGAGGAAGCTGACAACTTTCCCGGGTTGTGTCATGCCGGAAACCGCCAGGCCGATGGAGAAAACAAATCCACTCAGAAAAATCACGAGGTTAGGCAGCATCAGATAGCCCCCCCAAAGAGCTGATTGACGACAATGGCAGTGATGGAGCCGGTAATAATGAATGTCGCGGCGGCGACGATGGAGCGCGGCGCGAGCCGGCCTATGCCGCAGACACCATGGCCGCTGGTGCAGCCATTACCGAGGCGTGCTCCGAAACCCACCAGTAAGCCGGCGGCGATGATCGCGGGCATGGAACGGTCCACGCTGAAATCCAGAGCCTCGGGGTAGAAGATACGGATAACGATACCGCCGCAGAGCAGGCCGGCCACGAACAGCAGGCGCCACAGCGTGTCATTTTTCCGGGTTTGCAGCAGGCCACCGAAGATGCCGCTGATACCCGCGATTTTTGCGTTGAAATACAACATGGCTGCGCCGGCGAGGCCAATCAATACTCCGCCGACCAGTGAAGCCACTGGCGTAAAGTTTTCCATTTTTCCCGTCCTCTTGCGTTGCCGGCTCATGTCGTGGAGCCGGCGCCCTGTCAGTTTTTATCGCAGTGGTCTGCGATTGATTATGTGAATGTTCATGTTCAGCCATGAACGATCGTCAGGGGACATGGCAAGTTACGGGCTAATCCGGAAAAATACTATATAAACAACAATATATAAAACTATGTGAGCTTTGGTACAGAACCTGGAAAAGCCGGGTAGCTGAGTGTCAGAAATACCGACAATTTTGGGGGCTGAATGCCCGGCGCATCTATATTAGATAGTGCTTAAATATTTACATAAGGTAATTAGTAGATGTTAAAAAACTAAACTACTGATTATATATAGTTGAAATATATAAAAAATATTGAATATTTTGGTGGGATTTTCCATCAATTATTTTTGTAACCTTCCCCGACAGCCAGGTGTGTCCAACTGTCTATTTGTCATGTCATGTTGGCAAATAGACTTACGTTTGCAAGGGGTGATGGCGTGTTTTTGTCATATTTAGTGACAAAGTCACACTGGGGTTATGTCCAGGCAAGGGTTGTGCCAGAAAATGAATTTTGCCAGCGGGCTCAAGATGCAGTGGCTTTGCGTCGAAAACAGGCCATGACCTGTCTCAATACATTTCGCGCGCTTGCGTGCAGCCTGTTGGCATTCCTGTTTACCAGTCTGCCTGTCAGCGCAAATTTGCAGCAGTTTCAATCCAGCTGGGAGGACTCGGCGTGGGTCGTCGATACGGCGCCGAAACAGTGTTCCCTGACGCAACAGATCCCGCGTTTCGGGCGTGCACGTTTCGAGCAGCATTCCGGCCATCGCCTGACATTTTCCCTGCTGGTTGACCAGCCGCCGGTCAGGGACCAGGCGGCACATATCCGTTCCGAGGCGCCACCCTGGCAGCACGAAGGCAAACCGCGCGACCTGGGCGGCTTCCGGCTGGTGCAGGGCAAGACGCCACTCAGCATCCCGCGTGACCAGGCGCTGCGGCTTTACTATGAACTTGAGCAGGGTATGCAGCCGGTCATCGCCTTCGATGACTGGGGTGACGGGCGTGACAAGGTCGAGGTGGCCTTGATGCCGGTGCGTTTTCGTGAAGCCTTGCCGAAGTTCCTCGCCTGTACGGCGGGGCTGCTCTACCTGGACTTTGAGCCGCGCGCGGAACAAAAGGTGTTCTTCCCGACCAACAGCGCCAGGTTGAGCCGGGCAGCGCGGCGTGTACTGGAAAGTATTGCGCACGATTACCGTAAAAAAGCGGATTTCCGTATTGTGCTTGGTGGGCATGCGGACGAACGCGGCAGTTCGGCTTTCAACCTGGCCTTGTCGCGTCGGCGTGCCGTGATGGTGGCCCGTTACCTGCGTTCTCGCGGTGTGCCGGCCAAAGCAATTGAATCAAGGTTCTTCGGTGAATCGCAACCGGAGGTCGCGCAGAGCAACCCCGAGGCCTGGGCGAGGAACCGGCGCGTGACAGTCTGGATTGCTGACAAGTGAATGGCGCCGGCTACTGTTTGACCGGGCGTTTCGCCAGTTTGCGTTGCAGTGTCCGGCGGTGCATGTGAAGTTTGCGCGCCGCCTCGGAAATATTCCCTCCGCATTCCGTTAATACCTTTTGCAGGTGCTCCCATTCCAGCCGTCTTACGCTCATGGGGTTGCTGGACAGCGCAACGTCGGGGTTACCCTCGTCCTTGTGCAGGGCCGCAAGGATCTCGTCCGCGTCGGCAGGTTTTGCCAGGTAGTGGGTGACACCCAGTTTAATGGCTTCAACGGCCGTGGCGATACTGGCGTAACCGGTCAGAATCAC
>JALWRY010000428.1 GCA_027080445.1 Thiohalobacter sp.
CGATGCAGCCACCCAAATCCCTGTTCTCCTACCGGCCCTACTGGGCAAAACGTTTCGGCGTTGCACCGGTGCTGCCGTGTACGCGCGAAGAGATGGACGATCTCGGCTGGGATTCCTGCGACATTATTCTTGTCACCGGGGATGCCTATGTCGATCACCCCAGTTTCGGTATGGCGGTGATCGGCCGGGTGCTGGAAGCGCAGGGGTTCCGTGTCGGTATTATTGCCCAGCCGGACTGGACCGGTGTGGAGGACTTTACCCGGTTGGGGCGCCCCAATCTTTTCTGGGGCGTGACCGCCGGCAACATGGACTCCATGGTTAACCGCTACACCTCGGACCGCAAGGTGCGTTCCGATGATGCCTATACGCCCGGCGGCCAGGGCGGCAGCCGCCCCGACCGCTCGGTGCTGGTCTACGCGCAACGTTGCCGCGAGGCGTTTTCCGATGTGCCGCTGGTGATTGGCGGTATTGAAGCGAGCCTGCGGCGTATTGCGCATTACGATTACTGGTCAGACAAGGTGCGTCGCTCAGTGTTGCTGGATGCCAAGGCCGACCTGCTGGTCTACGGCAATGGCGAACGCCAGGTGGTGGAGATCGCACACCGGTTGGCGGCGGGTGAACCCGTCGATGCCTTGCGCGATATTCGCGGTACCGGGTTTGTGGCACGGGAGATTCCCGAAGACTGGGTAGAGATCGATTCGCAGGAAATTGATTTGCCCGGCAAGGTGGATGTACCCCCCGATCCTTATGTCGTGCAGGCGGAGAACAGCTCCTGCGCCACGGCCGGGGCTGTCGATGCTGAAGTCGCTGTTCCCGTGCTGCGCCGCGCGCGTGTCGACCGCGCGCGCAGTGTTATCCGTATGCCGTCCTTTGAGGCGGTAAAACAGGATGCCGTGTTGTACGCGCACGCCTCGCGTGTCATGCATCTGGAAACCAACCCGGGCAATGCACGGGTTCTCGTACAGCGTCATGGCAAGCGTGACGTGTGGCTCAATCCCCCACCGATTCCACTCACGACCAGGGAACTGGATCGTGTGTTCGAATTGCCCTACACGCGTCAGCCACATCCCCTGTATGGCGATGCGCGTATCCCGGCCTACGAGATGATCCGTTTTTCGGTGAATATCATGCGTGGCTGTTTCGGGGGCTGTACCTTCTGTTCCATTACCGAACACGAGGGGCGCATCATCCAGAACCGCTCGGAAGATTCCATCGTGCGCGAGATCGAAACCATCCGCGATACGGTACCCGGTTTTACCGGGGTAATATCCGATGTCGGCGGCCCGACGGCCAATATGTACCGGCTTGCCTGCAAGAGTCCTAAGATCGAGGCCGCCTGCCGCAAGCCGTCCTGTGTTTACCCCGGGATATGTTCCAATCTCAAAACCGATCACGCGCCGCTGGTGCGCCTGTACCGCCGTGTGCGTGAACTGCCGGGCATCAAGAAAGTGCTGGTTGCCTCCGGCCTGCGTTACGACCTGGCGGTCCGGTCTCCGGAGTACGTCAAGGAGCTGGTGACGCATCACGTGGGGGGGTACCTCAAGATCGCGCCGGAACATACCGAAGATGCACCCCTGTCGAAAATGATGAAACCGGGTATGGGTGCCTATGATGACTTCAAGGCAATGTTCGAAAAATACACCCGCGAGGCGGGCAAGAAGCAATACCTGATCCCCTATTTTATTGCCGCGCATCCCGGCACCACGGACGAGGATATGATGAACCTCGCCCTGTGGCTGAAGCGCAATGATTTTCGCGCCGACCAGGTACAGACCTTTTTGCCTTCACCCATGGCGACAGCCACGGCCATGTACCACTCGGGCAAGAACCCGCTACGTCGTATACACCGGCACAGTGAAACCGTACCGATCCCCCGGGGGTTGCGCGTTCGCCGATTGCACAAGGCCTTCCTGCGCTACCATGACGCCAACAACTGGCCGTTATTGCGTGATGCCCTCAAGCGTATGGGGCGCGCCGATCTGATTGGCAATGGCAAGAAGCACCTTGTTCCCACCTGGCAGCCGCGCGGGACCGGCGAGACACGGGAAGGCCGACGCGGAAAAGCGGCCGGGGGCAAGGTGTTCCGTACCCAGCATAACGGCTTGCCGGACGCGCCCGGTTCGGGACGGCGGGGCAAGGCGGGGCGGAAAAGCCGCAGCAGGACCATACGCTGAAGCTTGGGCTGGTGTCATTCCATTTCAGTCTGGCAGTGTGTAGCGGATATCCAGAATCACGTAACGCATCGTTTGTTCACCGATCCTCAGCGTCACTTCATCGTCCAGCGTTTTTTTCATCAGCGCCCGCGCCATCGGTGAGTCCATACTGATCCAGCCCTTGCCGGGATCAAACTCGTCCGGCCCGACGATACGGTAGATGACTTCCTCGCCGGCATCATCTTCCAGTGTGACCCATGCGCCGAAGAAGATACGTTTCCGGTCGCTCGGCGGATCGGAAACGACTTTCAGCTCCGGCAGGCGTTTTTGCAGGTAGCGGATGCGCCGGTCGATTTCGCGCAGTTCCTTTTTCCGGTAGATGTATTCCGCATTTTCCGAACGGTCACCCTCGGCAGCCGCGGCGGACAGGGCACGGGTCACTTCCGCGCGACGTTTCCAGATGGCATTGTGTTCCTGTTGCAGGGCATCAAATCCTGCACGGGTAATATATAGCGAGGATTTCGGTTGAGGTGGTCGGTAGCGTCCCATAGGCGTCAGTATATCGGATACCCCGTGATGGCGGATTTTGGTTATGATGCCGGCTATGTCAACCGAACCCATCGACATGTCACGCCGGGCGCAGGTACAACGGGCCACCCGGGATTGTGTGGCGCAGGCCGCCGAGCTGTTCGGCCGGAGCTTTGTCACGCCGCCGGTGCAGTTCGATCTCAGCGGGCGAGCCGCCGGCCAGTACCGGGTGCAGCGTGGCAGGGCGGCAATCCGCTACAACCCGTGGATTTTTGCACGTTACTTTGAAGACAACCTCAACGAAAC
>JALWRY010000429.1 GCA_027080445.1 Thiohalobacter sp.
GTGATGCCCATTTCGTGCGCCAGGCGCTTGATGGTATCTTCCGGGATGCCGGTGATGCTGGATGCCCACTCGGCGGTGTATTCCTTGACGCGGTCCACCAGCAACTGGAAAGCCGGTTTGACCGGCGTGCCGTCATCGAGGGTGAACTCACCCAGGAAGTAGGGGTCGGCGCCGGGTGTGTGGGTGGAAATCGGCTTGTTCAGCTCTCGGTCCCACCAGAGTTTGTTCTGGGGGTCGAAGCAACCCTCTTCCGGCGGCACCTCGAAGCGCACGAACATGCCGTACTCGCTGGATTCCGGGTCCATGTTGACCAGTTCAGCGGAATTGGAATAGTTGACCAGGAAATCGCGATCATAGAGACCCTGCTTGATGATCTCGTTGGTCAGCGCCAGGAACAGCGCGCCGTCCGTGCCGGGCTTGATGGGGATCCATTCGTCGGCAATGGCGGAATAACCGGTTCGTACCGGGTTGATGGAAATAAACTTGCCGCCCTGGCGCTTGAATTTGGACAGTGCCATCTTCATCGGGTTGGAGTGGTGGTCTTCCGCGGTGCCGATCATCACGAACAGTTTGGCGCGGTCCAGGTCCGGTCCGCCGAATTCCCAGAACGAGCCACCGATGGTATAGATCATACCGGCGGCCATATTCACCGAGCAGAAACCGCCGTGTGCAGCGTAGTTCGGGGTGCCATATTGCCTGGCGAAGGTACCCGTCAGTGCCTGCATCTGGTCGCGGCCGGTGAACAGGGCGAATTTTTTCGGGTCGGTGGCGCGCAGCTCGCCGAGACGCTCTTCCATGATCTCGAAGGCCTTGTCCCAGGAGATTTCCTCGAAAGCATTATCGCCGCGGTCACTGCCGGCCTTGCGCAACAGCGGTTTGGTCAGGCGCGCGGGTGAGTACTGCTTCATGATGCCGGATGAACCCTTGGCGCAGATCACACCTTTGTTGAGCGGGTGGTCGGGGTTGCCCTGGATATAGCGGACTTCACCGTCACGCAGGGTGACGCGAATGCCGCAACGGCAGGCACACATGTAGCAGGTTGTGTTCTTGACCTCGATGCGGCTCTGTTCGTCGAGCTTCTTCGACAGCGGGTCGTGTATGGGCTTGGACATAAGTGTTATCCCTGTTGCGCCTGATTGTGTCTGATCATGGCCAAAAGACCGAGTAATTTACTAGACTATTGTCGAATGCCGCCAATAAGCGTTTCTGTGCCCGGTATTAAGTATCATAATATACTAATATTCAAAATATAAACTTCAGTTGAAACAGTCTGTTATTTCAGTTTAAAACTCCCGGTCTCACAATAAGGTGACTTTATGGTGGAGTAAATTAAAACTGTTGGCATTCCCCTCCCGCATCATTAAGGTTACACCCCCTGCTCACAGGGGCAGGTGCGCCGATTGTGCGCTGAAAACTCAAATATAGACCTGATTCGGAAGGAGTCTCATGTCCAGTTTAGTGAAGCCTCATGGTGGTGGAGATCTGAAGCCACTGTTGCTCGAAGGCGATGCACTCGCCGCGGAAAAGGAGCGTGCCGCTTCGCTTCCGAAGGTTAACATCTCATCCCGTGAAGCCGGTGACATCATTATGATGGGCATTGGTGGCTTTACCCCGCTCGATGGTTTTATGACCAAAGCCGACTGGCAAGGCGTATGCGATGGCATGAAGATGGCCAATGGCCTGTTCTGGCCGATCCCGGTCACACTGTCTGCCGACACGGCGACCGCGGATACCCTCAGTGAAGGTGACGACGTGGCGCTGTATGACGCAGAGCGCGATGAAATCCTCGCCACCATGACGGTCACCGAGAAATACAGCATCGACAAGAAGCACGAGTGCATGATGGTCTACAAGACCACTGACATGGAGCACCCGGGCGTCAAGATGGTCATGGAACAGGCTGACGTGAACCTGGCCGGCCCGGTCAAGGTCCTCTCGCAGGGCGGTTTCCCCGAACAGTACGGCGACCAGTTCATGACGCCGGCGCAGACCCGTGCCGAATTCGAAAAGCGCGGCTGGAAAACGATTGCGGCATTCCAGACCCGTAACCCGATGCACCGTTCCCACGAATACCTGGCCAAGATTGCCATCGAAACCCTCGACGGCGTGCTGATTCATTCACTGCTCGGCAAGCTGAAGCCCGGCGATATCCCGGCCGACGTGCGCAGCAACGCTATCGGTACGTTGATTGAAAAATATTTTTCCGACAACACCGTGATCCAGGCCGGTTATCCGCTGGACATGCGTTACGCCGGTCCGCGTGAAGCGCTGCTGCACGCGCTGTTCCGCCAGAACTACGGTTGTTCCCACCAGATTGTCGGCCGTGACCATGCCGGTGTCGGCGATTACTACGGCCCGTTCGATGCGCACCACATTTTCGACGAGATCGATGCCGACGCGCTGGAAACCCAGCCGCTGAAGATCGACTGGACCTTCTGGTGCAACAAGTGTGACGGCATGGCTTCCATGAAGACCTGTCCGCACGAAGGTTCGGACCGTATCCTGCTGTCCGGCACCAAGCTGCGCAAGGCGTTGTCGGAGGGTGAAGATGTTTCCGACAAGTTCTCACGCCCCGAGGTGCTGGAAATCCTGCGCGCCTACTATGCGGGTCTGAAGGACGACGAAAAAGTTGAGATTAAAATGTCTGGTCATTCGGCCAGGTAAGAAGGCTCTAGAGACCGTTGTCAGCCTGGCTGTCAATGGATGATATATCACTGAAGTAAAGTAAAAACGGAGAGAAACCATGCCTACATTTGTACGTACCGATAAGTGCGACGGTTGCAAAGGTCAGGACAAGACGGCTTGCATGTACATCTGCCCTCACGACCTGATGAAGCTGGACAAGGACGGTTCTGAAACCGGCCATGCCATGAAAGCTTTCAACCAGGAGCCCGAGCAGTGCTGGGAGTGCTACTCCTGCGTCAAGATCTGCCCGCAGCAGGCCATCGAAGCCCGTCACTATGCCGACATCGTCCCGCTGGGTGGTTCTGTACAGCCCCTGCGCGGTACCGATTCCATCATGTGGACCATCAAGTTCCGCAACGGCACCATGAAGCGCTTCAAGTTCCCGATCCGCACCACGCCGGAAGGTTCCATCGATCCTTATGCCGGCAAGCCTGAAGCTGACATGTCCAAGATCGACGACATCGGTTTCTTCTGTCAGGAGAACGGCTTCCGCGCAGGTGATCGCAGCGAGCTGATCAACCTGTAAGATCCGGGCAAAACATTTTTTGGAAATTCAAGTTAAGAGGTAACTACAAATGGCAGGAGAATTCGGAAATCCTGAAGTCGTCGAAGAAGAAGTTGATATTCTTCTCATCGGCGGTGGTATGGCATGCTGCGGCGCCGCATTCGAAATTATGCGTTGGGCCGAAGGTACTGACCTGAAGATCAGACTGGTCGACAAGGCCGCTATGGATCGCTCCGGCGCTGTGGCGCAGGGTCTGTCTGCGATCAACACCTACATCGGCACCGAGCAGGATCCGGCGGATTACGCCCGCATGGTCTCCAACGATCTGATGGGTATCACCCGCGATGATCTGGCCTATGACCTGGGCCGTCACGTTGACGAATCGGTTCACCTGTTCGAGGAATGGGGTCTGCCGATCTGGAAGACGGACGAAAACGGCGAACGCCACGATGGCTCCAAGGGTATGACCCCGCTGAAAGACGGCGGCAAGCCCGTACGTTCCGGTAAGTGGCAGATCATGATCAACGGCGAATCCTACAAGTGGATCGTTGCCGAAGCCGCCAAGAAGGCACTGGGTATCGATAATATCCAGGAGCGTATTTTCATCGTTGAGCTGATCAATGACAAGAACGACAAGAACCGCATTGCCGGTGCTGTCGGTTTCTCCACACGTGATCACAAACTGTTCGTGTACAAGTTCAAGGCCTGCCTGCTGGCTGCCGGTGGTTGCGTTAACCTGTTCCGTCCCCGTTCTGTTGGTGAAGGTCAGGGTCGTGCCTGGTACCCGGTGTGGAATGCCGGTTCTACCTATGCCATGGCTGCCCAGGCCGGCGCCGAGCTGACGCTGATGGAAAACCGCTTTGTCCCGACCCGCTTCAAGGATGGTTACGGTCCGGTTGGCGCCTGGTTCCTGCTGTTCAAGGCCAAGGCCACCAACGCCTTTGAAGAAGTTTACATGGATCGCAACAAGGAGATGCTGGACGATTATCCTCCTTATGGTCAGGCTGCTGTCCCGGCTTCCTGCCTGCGTAACCACCTTATGCTGAAGGAAATGAAGGAAGGTCGCGGTCCCATCTACATGGATACCGTCACCGCCCTCGCCAACCTGCGCGAAACGCTGTCGCCTCGCGAAGTGAAGCACCTGGAAGCAGAAGCCTGGGAAGATTTCCTCGATATGTGTGTCGGCCAGTGTGGCATCTGGGTGGGTGAGAACATCGAGCCGGAGAAGAAGAACTCCGAGCTGATGCCGACCGAACCCTACCTGCTGGGTTCGCACTCCGGTTGCTGTGGTATCTGGGTCTCCGGTCCGACTGATGTCGGCGCACCGACTGACGAAGGCGAAACCGGCGTTCCGGATCACCTGCCGAAAGGCTGGAACTGGGGCTACCGTGGTATGACCACCGTCAAGGGCCTGTTTACTGCCGGTGACGGCGTGGGTGCATCCGGCCACAAGTTCTCCTCCGGTTCACATGCCGAAGGTCGTATGGCGGCCAAGGCCATGGTCAAATACTGCCTGGACAACAAGGACCTGAAACCCGAACTCGACCGTACGGTTGAATCTCTGGTAGAAGACGTTTACAAGCCGGTTCGTAACTTCCTGGAACACAAGGATTACACCACGGCTATCGACGTTAACCCGAACTACATCACACCCAAGATGCTGCAGTTCCGCCTGCAGAAGATCATGGATGAGTATGTGGCCGGTGTCGCGACCTACTACCAGACCAACGGCAAGATGCTTGCTGTGGCGGGTGAGAAGATCGATATGCTGAAGGAAGACGCTGAGAAGATGCGCGCCAAGGACCTGCACGAACTGCTGCGTGCCTGGGAGAACTACCATCGCATCATCACTGCCGAAGCCCACATGAAGCACATCGAGTTCCGTCAGGAATCCCGTTACCCGGGCTTCTACTATCGCTCAGACTACAACCTGGTCGATGAGGAAAACTGGAAGTGCTTCGTCAACTCGATCTATGACAAGGAAACCCAGAAATGGACCTGCTTCAAGCGTAAGCACGTCGATCTGGTCGACAAGAGCAAGCTGTTCAAGTAAGTTCCTGAGCAGTAAGTTGTTCAAAAGCCCGCGCATGAAAATGCGCGGGCTTTTTTAATTAATAAACCCTTACTGCTGTGGCTAAATGCCGATTACCGGAACGTGTTATCCTTACACGCCCGGCATTTCTATATTTTCAGAGGTAAACCGTCATGGTCGATATCAATGTCGAAGATTCCCCGTTCGAGGCGAGCCCGGTTGCGCCAGAAACCTTCGACGAAAACCACGTCATCAAGTTTCGCTGCTACAAGGGCATCGAGTGTTTCAATGCCTGTTGCAACTCCATCGATATCACCCTGACACCCTACGATATTCTGCGGCTGAAAAATCACCTGGGTATCACCTCGACTGAATTCCTGAAGAAGTACACCATCCCGTTCGAGTTCAACAAGGGCAGTATTGCCGGGGTCAAACTGTTGCCGCAGGAAGGTTCAACGGCCTGCCAGTTCGTCACCGAAGAAGGCTGCAGTGTGTACGCTGACCGGCCTACGGCATGCCGCTATTACCCGGTCGGTCTGTTATCGCTGCGACGTGCCGACGAGAACTTTGATCGTTCGTCCTGGGCGCTGGTTCAGGAAGATCACTGTATGGGCCATAATGAGGATCGTGAGATCACCATAAAGGATTATCGTAAAGAGCAGGGGCTGGAGGAATATGATGAGCACGGTCATGCCTGGCGCCAGCTGGTCCTCAAGATGAAATCTGCCGGTCCATCGATTGGACAGCCATCACTGGCCAGCCGCCAGTTGTTTTTTATGGCCTGCTACGATCTGGATCGCTTCCGCGAGTTTGTCAAAAGTGAAGGTTTCCAGGGAACCTTTAAACTGACGGAAGACGAGCTGAACAGGCTGTACGAAGACGATATGGCATTGATGAAATTTTCCGACCGGTTCATTCGCCAGGTGATGTTTGGTGAAGTGAGTATCGATGTTCACGACGACGCGGTGGAGAAACATATCCAGCGGCGCAAGGAGGCCGAGGCGTTGCGCAAGGAAGCCGAAGCGGATTAACCCCTTTACCGTCATCCCGGCGCATGACGGGATCCAGAGGTTTCAACAACATGGATAGCGGTTCTCAGCTGCGTCTGAAAACCTGAGTACTCATGAATTACCTGTCAACCCGATAGACGAGCTGGACGGGCTGCCCTCTACGGACGACTTCCACCTTCAGGTCACCACTCTGCAGCATGCCGTACAGATGTGAAGGATCGAGTTTGTCATTGATCGGGATGCCGTTGATGCGACGGACCAGATCACCAGGTTGAAGTCCGATCACGCTACGCAGCTTTTCAGGAATGCTGTTAGCATAGTAGCCGACGACCTGGCCGTTCTGCTGCTGCGGGATAATGTCTACCATCGCTGCAATCTCCGGCAGCCGAAGCGGGTCGAGGTGATAGCTGCCTGCCACCGGCACGACTGCGGCAGCGGCCAGCCGTGCCCCGAAATCGATCCGCTTTCGCCCACCATCTTGCACCACAATGGCGTGATCGGCAAATACGGCGGCCAGGCGCATTCCGGGCAGGATGTCGGTGCCGGTCCGTCGCCAGGATTGCGCCCGGCTGCCGGACTGCTCCACAATGGCATAGCCCGACTGCCCGCTGAGCACGATGGTACCGTGCAGTATCCAGTCATTCACTTCGCCGGCCGTCGCCGGCAGCCCCCCGGCCAGCCACAACAGTAGCAGCCAAAGAGATCGCCCCCCGAAGGGGGCGACGGTAGTGGTGTGTGGAATGCGCATGCCGCGCGTCATCAATGCAGGTTGGGCTCCATCATCAGCTTGATCAGCGCCTTCTTCTGGGCCGCGCTGATGGCGGTAGTGCCGTCCGTGGTACCACTGATCAGTGTCGCTAGCTGGTCAAGGTTATTGGCAAAATCCACCCGGGACTGTTCACGCAGTGCCGCACTCGGCTGACTGCCGGTCCGCCATATGGCGTAACGGGTTTCCTCCACGATCTGCACGTCTTCCATCAAACCCATGAGGGCGGCAAAGGAGGCTGGCATCTGGGAAGCAAAGTTGTGCCGCAGGCCATCAATACCATTGCTCGGGTTGTCATCGCTGTCCAGCCAGTTCTGCATGTCGGTCGGAACCGCCGTACTATCCCGCGTGTAGCTGAAGCTGCCACCGGCATTCAGAATGTTGGCGACCCAGCTGACAGCTACGGTCTGGGGGATTGGCCAGTTGACGGTAGTACCGTTGAAGTCCCGTTCGGTACCGACACCCTGATTCGCGAGATCCGATACATTAGTTCCCGTGGCAGTGGCGACTGTAGTTTGCATGGCAGTAATTTCGCTGTTAGTCGAGGCGATGGCCGTCTGGAAACTGCTCCATGAACTCTGAAACGCCGTATCCAGTGCCGCCTGGATATCCTGTTCCGTGACACCTGGATGGGCCGTGAGATAGCCCTGTGGATCCATGAAATACTGCCCGTACTGGGTATCGGTCAACTGCTGGGCAGTGACGAAGGTCTGTACGGCGTTGTTGAAACGATTGACCAATGTCTGACTGCCACCGAGGGTGGTAAGCGCAGCACTGTACTCTGTCTTGAGTACAACCGAGGCGATACGGGTAGAAAAGCCACTCACGGCGGCATTCACGGAGTTCTGGAAACCGGTGGATAGCGAAGCCATCGCTGTACTCAGACCCGTGGCGTCACCTGCGGCGTCGAATGCCGCCAGCAACAACTGAGGGTCGATACCGGCGGCAGTGCCCGCATCGATGAGGATATCACCCATGATACCCCCGGCCTTGGCCAGATCATTGGCATTGCCGTTGTCCACTGCCTGCTTGAAGAAGGCGACATAGTCCGACAGATCCCTGGCGCCCGTAGCCGGGTTGTAGACAATGCGGTTGTTGAAAGTGTCCAGGGCACTCTGACTGACACCGTGGGCAAGCAGAAAAGCCTCCATGCCGTCGGTCCCCAGAATGCCCGTGGCCATCATGTCCCTCAGTCCCGGGATATCGCCGCTGGCGATATTCTGCGAACGGATAAACACAAGGCCGAAGGCGGCAGCCAGCGGATCATCGGTGTTGTTGCCGGTCATGACGGCGCGCAGTGCAGCGGCCTGTGTGTCCGACAGTGGATTGACACCGACCTGATTGGTTTCGCCTGGTCCCGGCGCCGGTGCAATACCCTGGCGCACTACGTTGCCGCCACTGTCCTTGACTTGCAGCAGTACAAAATGAGTTTGGCTGGCATCGGGCAGCTTGGCTAGGCTGAAGGCAATCTTGCCGTTACTGTCTGCGGTTGCGCTGGTGGAACTGAGACTGGTCAGCGAACCGTCGCTGTTGACCTGTGACACCACCACGGTATAGCTGCCACCCGCCGTCAGGGCCAGCGAGGGCGATACATGGCCAAGGGCAAGTGCCACGGCAAGTCCCACGCCGGTCAGTAACCGGCGGCCATGGTGTTTCATGTCTGTAACTAGCTTCTTCATGACTGATCCCCCTAACTCGCGCTGCCGGAAATGCCGCCGGATGAGCCGGACGAACCTGTTGAACTGGATGAACCGCCACCACAGGCGCTCAGGCCCGCAACCATTGCGAGAACCAGCAGAATTGCGGCGATACCGCGAGCAAACATATTCCTCTTCATGAAAACCTCCCATGGGTCCATATCTGTGAGGGTAAAAAACGGACCAGCACGGATACCGCTCGATCCACCTTTATGCACGAAGTTGCGGCACATGAAAAAAGATCTTTAAGTAGGCAACTGGGGGCCTGTGGGGGCAGGGGAAGTGGCAATCGCTAGCTCGAATTTGTCACAGCTCCAGATCTCCAGTGAGTGCTTAATTCTTTCACAGGATGACGTGTTAACGGGGTTTCCGGCTCAGGCCGTTACGTTAAGGTTATTACCCAACGAACCTGTGACTTGCGTGGTGTTACTGGTTTGAGAAACTGAATTTGTACGCGTGGCATCATCCTTGTCACCATCCCCGTCCGGTTTATCTCCTTCAACCTGGCTTTCCGGCCTGGTTTCGGGGGGTGCAGCTGGTTGGGGGAAATTGTTTGTAACAGATGAAATAGTCATAACGTTCTCACTCGATCTTCAGGCGCAATCATACTTTGCATACACTGTATCGACCTGGGGCAAGAATTCTTTAGTGGGCAGCCACAGGCAGGCTCAACAGATTCCCCGCCTCTGAAAGTACGAAATCCTTGAAGGCGCCTGCAGCGGGCGATAGCCGCTTGTTACGCCGGTAGACCAGGAACCAGCGGCGCTTGATGGGGAAGCCCGCCACGTCGAGTACTACCAGGCGGCCGGTTTCCAGTTCCAGTTCGATGGAATGGATGGAAACAACACTCAGACCCAGACCCGCACGGACAGCCTGCTTGATAGCCTCGTTGCGGGTCATCTGCATACCGGTTTTCAGCGTGACGCCCTGCCGGGTAAAAAATCCTTCCATGGCCGCACGGGTGCCGGAACCGGCTTCGCGGATTACGAAGGTTTCCTCGCCAAGCCGTTGCAGCGGGATATGGCGTTCACTGGCCAGTGGATGCCCGGGTGGCGCGATAACCACCAGCGGGTTTTCCAGGAAGGGCTCGGCTTCCAGGTCGATTTGTTCCGGGGGCCGTCCCATCAGTACCAGGTCTTTCTCGTTGGCGCTGAGCATATGCACCAGGTTTTCACGGTTGGTGGCTTCCAGGCTGAGCTTTATCCCCGGGTAGCGCTGGCTGAACGCGGCCAGCAAGCGTGGCGCGAAATAGTTCACGGTGCTGGCAACCCCGATACTCAGCTTGCCGGTCTTCAGGCCCTTGAGGGCTTCAAGCACTTCTTCGGCCTCGTGCAGGTCGTGCAGGATGGCGCGACTGTACTGGAACAGCTCATGCCCCGCCTCCGTGAGGTGTATCGTTCTCCCTTGTTTTTCAAAGAGTTGTAGGCCTGCCTGGTCTTCCAGTTGGCGGATTTGCATGGAAACCGCCGGTTGACTGAGGTGTAGCTCCTCGGCGGCCCGCGTGTAACTGAGCAGGCGGGCAGCGGATTCGAACACGCTGAGTTGTCTGAGGGTGACGTTCATGATGTAGTGTTGCAATTAGCCATAAGTAATAGCTTATCACTCTGATCAGAAATACTGAATATAGTTTATCTCTCGGTGCTGCTAGAATTCGCGCACTTTTACACGAGGTGTCTGTTTCCGGGATGTGTTTCATCACCCGGGCACTGGCCCCGCAAACCAGAGGAAAGCAACATGGCACTTGACCAATCCGCTCGTTATTCGGACCTGAGCCTGAAAGAAGAAGACCTGATCGAGGGCGGCAAGCACATCCTTGTCGCCTACAAGATGAAGCCGGCAGATGGCCACGGCTACCTTGAGTCCGCCGCCCACTTTGCTGCCGAGTCTTCGACCGGTACCAATGTGGAAGTTTGCACCACCGATGATTTCACCAAGGGGGTTGACGCGCTGGTCTATCATATCGATGAAGCGACCGAGGATATGCGTATCGCCTTTCCGATCGAACTGTTTGACCGCAATGTCACCGACGGTCGCATGATGATGGTGTCTTTCCTGACCATGGCGATTGGTAACAACCAGGGCATGGGCGATATTGCGCACGCAAAAATGATCGATATCTTCTTCCCGCCGCGCGCCATCCAGTTGTTCGACGGCCCGGCAAAGGATATTTCCGACCTGTGGCGTATCCTCGGTCGGCCGCTGGAAAACGGCGGTTACATCGCAGGTACCATCATCAAGCCCAAACTCGGCCTGCGCCCCGAGCCTTTCGCGGAAGCGGCTTACCAGTTCTGGCTGGGTGGTGACTTCATCAAGAACGACGAGCCTCAGGGCAACCAGGTCTTCTGCCCGACCAAGAAAGTTATCCCGCTGGTCGCCGATGCACTCAAGCGCGCCCAGGACGAAACCGGTGAAGCCAAACTGTTCTCGGCCAACATCACCGCTGATGACCACTTTGAAATGTGCGCCCGCGCCGATTTTATCCTGGAAACCTTCGGCGAAGATGCCGACAAGGTGGCGTTCCTGGTTGACGGTTTTGTCGGTGGCCCCGGTATGATCACTACCGCACGTCGCCAGTACCCGCAGCAGTATCTGCACTACCATCGCGCCGGTCACGGCATGGTGACCTCGCCGTCCGCCAAGCGCGGTTACACGGCTTATATCCTGGCCAAGATCGCCCGCCTGCAGGGTGCTTCCGGTATCCATGTCGGCACCATGGGCTATGGCAAGATGGAAGGTGAGGCCGACGACAAGGTTATCGCCTACATGATCGAACGTGATGAATGTCAGGGTCCGGTCTACTACCAGAAGTGGTACGGCATGAAACCCACCACGCCGATCATCTCCGGTGGCATGAACGCACTGCGTCTGCCCGGCTTCTTCGAGAACCTCGGCCACGGTAACGTGATCAACACGGCGGGTGGCGGTTCCTACGGCCATATCGACAGCCCGGCGGCCGGCGCTATCTCCCTGCGTCAGGCCTACGAGTGCTGGAAGGAAGGCGCT
>JALWRY010000430.1 GCA_027080445.1 Thiohalobacter sp.
GGGGCTGCAGATGGCAGATCGGCTGCCCGAGGCGATTTACACCCCCTCCAGCAAGGCGGAAGTCGGCGAGCATGACGAAAATATCGATTATGCCGCCACCGAGCGCCTGCTGGGCGCCGATCTGGCCGCCCGGGTGCGTGAGGTCAGTCTCGCCATCTACCGGCAGGCAGCGGATTATGCGCTCGACAGGGGTATTATTATTGCCGACACCAAGTTTGAGTTCGGTGTGGATAAGGACGGTGGCCTGGTATTGATCGACGAAGCGCTGACGCCGGATTCCTCGCGTTTCTGGCCCCGGGATGAATACCGTGTGGGCATCAGCCCGCCCAGTTTCGACAAGCAATTCGTCCGCGACTACCTGGAAACACTCGATTGGGACAAGACGGCGCCGGGACCGAAGTTGCCGGAAGACATTATTCGGCGTACGGCGGACAAGTATAACGAGGCGCTGCGGCGCCTGACCGGCAATGCACTGACCTGAATAACATAAATGTCGTAGGAGCGGGTGAAAAGGTGAATTCATTCAAGGGCCCTTAAATTTTTTGCCAGAATGCCGCTATTGCGAGAAGATGCAGACATAATACGGGCATGTGCCCGGTAATAATGATTTTTTCAGCGCCCCGGCGGCGCTTAATCGAGAGGTGAAGGTCATGCGGATGATCCGGAAAAAACTCACAAGTTATGTGTTGGCAGGTATGCTGACGACAGCGACGGTCAGCCTGCCGATGACCGCCAGCGCCAGCGACTATGTATTCGATAACGTCAATGATGCGCCAACGGGTGGAGAGATGCTGGCGGATGCCTTCCTGGTTCGCCCCTTCATGCTGGTGGGGACAGTGCTTACCACGGCAAGCTTTGTGGTTACCCTGCCCTTCAGTGTCATCGGCGGCAATGTGGGTGAAGCGGCCAACAGGCTGGTGGCGGAGCCGGTAAAATACACGTTTGCCCGCCCGCTTGGCGATCTGTAATACGCGCGGTAGAGCAGAAGAACGAACGGGGCCTTCGGGCCCCGTTTTTTATTGCGTGAATAACCAGAAATATCCGCTGTTATAAAACACGTGCAGCACGATCGGCGCAGCCAGGCCGCCGCTGCGTTCCTTTACCAGGCCAAACAACAGGGAGGGGAGAAAAACCGCAGCCGCCCACAGGGGGGGGTGGCTGATGAAATGCAGCGCAGAAAAGACCAGGCTGGTGAGCAGGTTCGCGTGTGTCAGCGGCCCCAGCTTCCAGGGTTTCAGGTGCGCCTGAACGGCTTCCTGCAGTATGCCGCGAAAAAGTATTTCTTCAACGACCGGGTACAGCAGCGCCGGGTAAAGAAAACGTAGCGGATCATTCAGTGGCCAGGCCAGATGGGTCGCGGGACTTGAAAATACCCACAGTAGCCCCCAGTAGAACAGGGCCGCCCCTGCAGCGACGAGGAATACCGGATCACGCCAGAACGGCTTGTGTGGCTGACTCATCCGCACAGTCTACCCTGCCAGACTGGATCCGGTACAATGAACTGACTGAGATGAGGAGTGTCGTTATGTACGGATTCAGTGTTCAGGTGAACGGTAGTTTTGACGAGACCATCGGCAAGGTAACCGAGGCGCTTGCCTCGGAAGGTTTTGGTGTGTTGACCGAAATCGATGTCAAGGCGACGCTCAAGAAAAAAATCGATGTGGACCGCAAGCCCTATACCATTCTCGGCGCGTGCAACCCTAAACTGGCCAACCAGGCCATCAATGCGGATCCGGATATTGGTTTGCTGCTGCCCTGCAATGTGCTGGTGCGCGAGGAAGATGATGGCGCCATCACCGTGTCATTCATGGATCCCGCCGCGGTGCTGGGTCTGGTCGAGCAGGAGGGTGTCAAGGATCTTGCCGCACAGGTGCGCGCCAAACTGGAAAAGGTGCGTGACCAGTTAGGCTAGGCGGCTTCATTACGCGGTAACAGTGCGGCGCAGGCTTCCCCGAACTGGGTGTCCGCTTCGGTGGACACCGTTTCCACAATATCAACGGATAAACCGGTCAGCTCCCAGGCGCCGGCTTCCAGTGGAGGCGTCTGGGTGGTGGTAGATGTTGTCGTGTGAACCATACCGGCAATCACATCGGCCAGGTGTATCGTCGCGGTTTCCAGCCGGTGACTGTCGGCGGCCGAGGGCTGGTGATGAAAGCGGGCGGCGGTGATGAAGCTGTCAGGCAGGTTCCAGCTACGCATCAGTTCCGCGCCGACTTCCCCGTGATCGAAGCCGAAAATTTCACATTCGGCAATATGCACGGGGATATCGTTGTTAGCCGCCATTTCCAGCGCCTGTCGTGACTCGTCGGGTCTCTGGCGATACATGATCAGTGATCCCACGTCGTGCAGTAGTCCCATGACAAAGCAACGTTCGGTATTGGGGGCGCGCAGGTAGCGGGCGAGAATCCGGGCGACCACGGCCGTGTACAGGCTGTGTTCCCAGAACTGGCGCATGTTGACGAGGCGGTTGGGTATCCGGGAAAACACCTGGATCGCGCTGGAACCCAGAATCAGGTCGGTCAGTTCCAGCGTGCCAACAATGGTGATGGCGCGTGAGATCGTATCGATTCTTGAAGGAAAACCATAGAAAGCGCTGTTGACGATTTTCAGCAGCTTGATCGTCAGGCCCGGATCCTGGCTGATGATCTCGCCGATATCGGAGGCCGAAGTCTTCGGGTTGTCGAGCATTTCCATGGCCGTCATCACGACAGAAGGCAGGGAGGCAAGCTCAATAGTGTCGGTGATCAGGTCTTTTGCATCGGTGGCCATGGATGTCGTATTCCTGTTCGATCTGGACTGCAGCGCAGTCATTGAACTCAAGGTAAAGTCTAGGCCAGTTTGCCTGTACAGTGGTGTGGTACAGGTGCCTGTTGTGGACTTATACGCTGTGTGGCGAAAATCGACCCGCCCGGCAATCGGGGGGACAGGACGCCCAGACAGGGTAACAAAAACCCGGGGTGATCATCTAATGGTTATTTAACCT
>JALWRY010000431.1 GCA_027080445.1 Thiohalobacter sp.
GTCATCCTGTGCGACACAGGCGCCACGGCCTGCGCCGGCAGGTGGCGAGAACTGGAAGGCGCACCGGCAACAGCTGTCGGCACTGGAAAACTGGCAGGCGCGTGGACGGATTGCCGTACAGGCCGACGATGATGGCTTCAGCGCCGGTTTTGACTGGACCCAGACGGGCAGGAAGTACCGCATCCGCCTGCGTGGGCCGTTCGGACAGGGTGCGCTGGAGCTGGAAGGCGACGCGCGTGGTGTGTGGCTGCGGCGATCAGGTCAGGCGACGGTATTCGCCACGAATCCAGACGTATTACTGGAACGGGAAAGCGGCTGGCGACTTCCTGTTCTGGGGCTGAATAACTGGTTGCGGGGATTGCCGGACAGCCGCGGGGAGGCAGTGATACAGCTGGATCCAGCCGGTCGGCTGGCTTCCCTGCGGCAGCGCGGCTGGCGCATCGAATACCGGAAATACCGGGGCTATGGCGAGTATGCCTTGCCGACACGGCTGGTGATGCAGCGTAATGGTCTGCGCGTCAAGCTGCTGGTCGACACCTGGACGCTGCCATGAGTCGCGTTTGCGAAGCGGATAGCTGGCCGGCGCCGGCCAAGATCAACCGTTTCCTGCACGTCACCGGGCGCCGTCCGGACGGCTACCATGAGCTGCAAACAGTCTTCCAGTTTCTGGATCACGGGGATTGTCTGCGTTTTGAGCCTTTGCCGGACGGGACGATTGAGCGGGTGGGCGGTCTGCCGGGTGTGGCGCAGGCCGATGACCTTGTCGTCCGTGCTGCGCACGCCTTGCAGCAACACACCGGCCACCGCGCCGGTGTGCGTATTATCCTCGACAAGCGACTCCCGGCTGGCGGTGGTCTCGGTGGCGGGAGTTCTGATGCGGCGACCACGCTGGTGGCGCTCAATCACCAGTGGCGACTGGGTCTTGACGCGGATGACCTGGCCGGGATCGGCCTGGCGCTGGGGGCCGATGTGCCGGTGTTCGTTCGTGGCCGCGCGGCCTGGGCGGAGGGCGTGGGTGAGCGCCTGACCCCGCTCGACGAGCTCGATACCCCCTGGTTCCTGGTGCTTGACCCGGCGGTAAGCGTATCAACCGCCGAGATTTTTTCCGATCCGCAATTGACACGAAACTCGCCCCCCCTCAAAATACCCGCCTTTCTCTCCGGCGCAGGCGCCAATGACCTTCAGTCGGTTGTCGTGCGGCGTTACCCGGAAGTGGCTAACGCACTGAATTGGTTATCCAAATACCAGTCTGCGCGGATGACGGGAAGCGGCGCTTGTGTGTTTGCGGCGTTTGCGGACGAGCGCTCGGCGCGTGCTGTATTGCAGCAGCTGCCGGCGCCCTGGACAGGATTTGTCGCGCGCGGCTGTAATCGCTCACCGCTGATGGAGCGGCTGGCGCGCGCCGGCTAGAAGATTTTTGGGGCGTCGCCAAGCGGCTAGGCACCGGGTTTTGATCCCGGCATACGCAGGTTCGAATCCTGCCGCCCCAGCCAATGATTTTTGAACTTGACCATAACGGGATGGCGACAGCATGAACCGCGTGCCTTCGACGGATGCAGACAATCGCCTGATGGTGTTTTCAGGCAATGCCAACCCGCCACTGGCGCAGTCGATTGCCAATCACCTGAGGCTGCACCTGGGTAAATGTGTCGTCGGGCGTTTCAGCGACGGCGAGAGCATGGTCGAGATCATGGAGAATGTGCGCGGTCGCGATGTGTTCGTGGTGCAGCCGACCTGTTCGCCGACCAATGATAACCTGATTGAGCTGCTGGTTATGGTGGATGCGCTGCGTCGCGCTTCGGCAGCACGTATCACCACGGTGATTCCGTACTTCGGTTATGCACGCCAGGATCGCCGGCCGCGCTCCTCGCGTGTGCCGATTACGGCGCGTGTGGTGGCGCAGATGATCGGCAACGTCGGCGCCGACCGGGTGTTGACCGTGGATCTGCACTCGGAGCAGATCCAGGGCTTTTTCGATGTCCCGGTGGATAACGTCTACGCCTCACCGATTCTGCTCGGCGATGTCTGGCGTCAGAAGACGCCAGACCTGATGGTGGTGTCACCGGACGTTGGCGGCGTAGTCAGGGCGCGTGCACTGGCAAAACGGCTGGATGACGCCGACCTGGCGATTATCGACAAGCGTCGTCCCAAGGCCAATGTGGCCAAGGTGATGCATATCATCGGTGATGTCGAGGGACGCAGTTGCGTGCTGGTCGATGACCTGGTGGATACCGCGGGCACCCTGTGTCAGGCCGCCAAGGCGCTGAAAGACAATGGCGCGATACGCGTGGCGGCCTACTGTACCCACCCGGTATTGTCGGGTGATGCAATCAAGAATATCAGCGATTCGGATCTCGATGAGCTGGTGGTGACGGACACCATACCGTTGCGTCCGGATGCGCAGGCCTGCACGCGTATTCGCCAACTGAGTATTGCCGAGATGCTGGCTGAAGCCATACGCCGCATCAACAATGAAGAATCTGTCAGTACCATGTTTATGGACTGACGAAACGTCCGGCATATGTGTGCCGGACAGCAAGGCCTCTCCTGGTCGCGGGAGAGCGTATAACTCAACTGGAGTCAGTGTTATGTCTATTTTTGAACTCGAAGCCGAGTCGCGTTCGGATCAGGGGAAAGGTGCGAGCCGCCGCCTGCGTCGCGAAGGCATGGTCCCGGCGGTCATTTATGGCGCCGGCCAGGACCCGCAATCGATTTCGCTGAAGCATAGTGAAGTCATCAAGCGCCTGGAACATGAGGCGTTTTATTCCCACATCCTCACCGTGAACGTGGATGGCAAGGATAACAAGGCGGTGTTGCGTGATATGCAGCGCCACCCGGCAAAGCCCGTGATCATGCACATGGATTTCCTCCGTATCGACGAGAGCAAACCGATTCGCGTCAATGTCCCGCTGCACTTCGCCGGAGCTGACGTTGCGCCGGGTGTCAAGGCCGGTGGCCTGTTGACCCACGACGTGGT
>JALWRY010000432.1 GCA_027080445.1 Thiohalobacter sp.
GATATTGCCATCACTGGCACTCGCCTACGGCGGTGATGATGGCTGGCGCTACGCTATCGGTACCACCGGTGTACTGGCACTACTCTACTCCGCGGTGTATTTCTTTTTTACCAGCGACACGCCCAAGGGTTCCACCTACTTCAAGCCAAAGCGCAACGGTGCACTTGAGATCACCAGCCCGGGGGATTTTTTCCTCTACCTGCTCATGAATATCCCGCTGTACGCGGCGCTGGCGGTACTCACATGGAAACTCAGCCCGGCCAACCTCGGCATGCTCAATGCAGCGGTGGTGGATATCATCTATGTCATGCTGGCCAGCCTGTATATCTTCCAGACGATTCGTATCTACCAGATCAATGGTCATGTATTTAATAAATCTGTCCCGGAAATCGAACGCTACAAGTTCAAACAGGTTGCCGTGCTGGACCTCGCCTACATGGTCACCTTCGGTTCCGAACTCGCCGTGGTCTCCATGCTGCCATTGTTCTTCCAGGACACCTTTCACCTGTCCATCGTCGAGGCCGGCCTGATTTCTTCCGTGTTTGCAGGTCTGAACCTGATCATGCGCCCGGCTGGCGGCTGGATCAGCGACCGTTTCGGGCGCAAGCGTTCGCTGGTGGTGATCATGGCCGGCCTCGCGTTCGGTTATCTGCTGATGAGCCATATCGATAGCAGCTGGTCGATCGCTGCGGCAGTGCTTGTTGTGATTTTCTGTTCCGTCTTCGTCAATGCCGGTAATGGCGCGGTATTTGCCGTCATCCCGCTGGTCAAGCGTCGCCTGACCGGGCAGATCGCCGGTATGGCCGGCGCCTTCGGTAACGTCGGCGGCGTGGCCTTCCTGACCGTCTTATCCTTTGTCGCCCCCAGCGTATTTTTCCTGGTCATCGGCAGCTCTGCTGTTGTGGTACTGCTTGCTGTACTGTTCTTCCTCGATGAACCCGAAGGCCATATGACCGAAGTCCTGCCGGACGGTACCGTACAAATGATCAAGGTCAGCTAATCATAAAGGGGTCAGTACCCTTATTCCCTCTTTAGGCTAGTATTAGCCGAACAAGCGAATAAGGGTACTGACCCCTTTATAATAGTGGCATCATGACTGACTATGTCTGAACTTACCGTTATCGCCGGCCAGCATTCTGAAGCCGGTAGCAAGGAAAGCAATGATGACTCCTGCGGGATTCGTATTCCGGAGGGGGCATTGCTGGCGGATAAGGGGGTGGCGGCGGTAATTGCCGATGGCATGAGTGGCAGTGAGGCCGGGCGGGAGGCGGCCGAGGCCTGCGTAACCGGTTTTCTGAATGATTACTTCAGCACGCCCGAATCCTGGACGGTTGAAACCTCCGGGGAAAAAATTCTTGGTGCGCTGAACAGCTGGCTGTACAGCCAGGGCCACCAGCAATACGGGACACCAAAGGGGCTGGTGACGACACTCAGCGTGCTGGTGATCAAGTCCACCACGGCTTACCTGTTTCATGTGGGTGATACGCGCATCTATCGCCTGCGCGATGGCGAGCTGGAACAGATGACCCACGACCACCGGGTCACAGTCAGTACCGACAAAAGTTACCTGAGCCGCGCCATGGGCATCGATGTCAACCTCGACATCGACTACCGTGCTTTCGCCGTTGAAAAAGGCGATGCCTACCTGCTGACCACTGACGGGATTCATGACTTTGTCGATGACATCACGCTAAAACGCCTGGTGATCGAAAACCTGAAAAGCCCCGAGGAAGCCGCCAGCGCCATCACCCGCCAGGCAGCACGCAACCACAGTAACGACAACATGAGTGCGCAACTGCTGTATATCACCGACCTGCCAGCAGGTGATGAACACGAGTTTTTCCGCAAACTCACCCGCCTGCCCTTCCCCCCGCCACTGGAACCCGGCATGGTGCTGGACGGCTACCGCATCCTGCGTGAACTGCACGCCAGCAACCGCACCCAGATCTACCTGGCGCTGGACACGCAAACGGATACGCAGGTGGTATTGAAAACCCCTTCGGTCAATTTCGAGGATGACCCGGAATATATCGACCAGTTCCTGCACGAGGAATGGGCCGGCAAGCGGCTGCACAGCGCCCATGTACTCAGCGTGCTGGAACCGCCCGGCAGGCGCCAGTTCCTGTACTACGTGACGGAATATATCAAGGGCAAAACACTGCGCCAGTGGATGCGCGACAACCCGCAACCGTCAATCGACGAGGTGCGCAATATCGTCGAACAGATCACGCGCGGCCTGCGCGCCATGCACCGGCAGGAAATGATCCACCAGGATCTCAAGCCGGAGAACATCATGATCGACGAACACGGCGTGGTGAAAATCATCGACTTCGGCTCGACACGGATCGCCGGTATTACGGAAATTACCACGCCGCTGGAACGCGACAATATCCTCGGCACGCGTCACTACACCGCCCCCGAGTACCTGCGCGGCCACGGTGGCAGTAACCGCTCCGATATCTACTCACTGGGCGTGATCACTTATGAGATGCTGTGCGGGAAACTGCCCTACCCGAAGGAGCTTACCGAACGCAACATGAACAAGCTCAGCTATGTCTCCATCCGTGACCACAACAAGGACATCCCCACCTGGATCGATGGCGCACTGATGAAAGCTGTCGCCATTAAACCGGAACGCCGCCATAGCCTGTTGTCGGAATTCGTCTACGACCTGTCACATCCCAATGCCAATTACACGCGGCACAACCAGCAACCCCTGATCGAACGTAACCCGGTAGCCTTCTGGCGAGGGCTGGCGATTATTTTTTTGTTCACAACGGTTGCGGCGCTTGTGCTGAAATAACCCTGCTATTGCGCGGCGCATAGCGCTATTTTTACCCACCGGTAGACATTATGCATTGACCTACCCAACCTCGAAGGACGTGGGTTACGCTTCGGGTTGGGTAAGAACCAGCTTGAAGCACAGAGCCATAATCGAGGAGGGTAGGTCATGAACAAGTTTAGCAAGTAC